>CAMNLS010000061.1 GCA_946543495.1 uncultured Selenomonadales bacterium
TTAGTGCTAATTTCAAAACGAAAAACTTATTTAACAGAGAGGAGGGGCGCGGCTCGTGGAACAACCTATAATCGGCAGAATTGAACAACTTACTAATTCATCACCCCCAGCTAGTGGCGGGATAAACAATTTTCAAGGTGATTGCTCAATGCAATGTCCCTATTCTAATATCGATTCCAAGATTCGCAAAATAGTCAACGAAGAACTTGCCAAGCGAGAATGGAACGCACTCAAAGCTACTTTGCCGCCAGAATTTTTGCAAGCACTTCAAAAACAATTTCCCTTTCTACCACGCGATTGACGCGAATAGCGAAACCCTCTGAACTGCCTGCAGGTGCTTTGTCCGAATCCACAAGCTCTGCAACAAGTTTGTTATAAGTTTCAGGCTTGAGCACTTCCTTCTCGGCGTCATTAAAAATCTTTCTTAACTCTTCTCTAGTCATTCAATCATGCTCCCTTCAAAACAGCCGGATTATCAGTCCTTCCCAAAAGATAGTCCGTTGACACGTTGAAGTAGTCGGCTAGGGCGACGTTACTGCCTTTTAAAATAGTCACATAAATCATTTAAAGCTTGTCGTGAGTTCAAATTCTCTTTATTTTTAAGAATGTAGTCCAGAGTTGGATAAAAAAAGAATGCTGATATAGGAATGAAAAAGCCCTTAATTGTAAGAGAGCAAAAAAAGCATAAATCCATAAAAATTTTGTCAAAATCTTCTTCTTTGGCACGATGACGTTCACAAATATCTCGTTCGGGTGAGTGGCTCATACACCATTTATAAATATCGGTAGAAATCGTATCATAAGGTTTACCGTTGCAAATATGGTCTATTGCCGCTTCAACTGTTGAATCTTTTTTATATCTTCTTATCAAATCGTTCATGTACTTGAATTTACGGCGTCCGTAGTTCATACGATAAAGAAAATTTACAAGCCAAAGGCAACCGATAATAGCAAGCAAAGTAACAATAAAGTCCAATCGAATCAAGCTCCCTTCAAAACAGCAGGGGTATCCGTGCGACCGAGTAAATAGTTAGCGTCAACGTCAATGTTATCGAGAATCGAGAGGATAACGCGAAAAGCAGGCTCCCTGTCACCAGCCTCGTAGTGTTGAATGCCGCGTTCAGTAGAGCCGATTTTTTCAGCAAATTGTTTTTGAGTAAGCCCTTTTTCTTCACGAATCTTTTTAAGACGTTGCCCAAAATTAAACATATCAATTCCCCCCTAGAAATTTTCTCAGCCCTATTGACACGAACAAATCGGCGTGATAATATACGCTTACCCGAACAAAACGGCGGGAATCAAAAGGAGATGAGGTGAAATGAAGAACGAAAATTTAATCGCGGCTCGTAAACAGTCCGGCAAGACACAAGTACAAGTCGCAAATGAAACAAAGCTAACTGAACGCACATACCAAAAATACGAATCGGGTATGAGTTCTAAAACAATTCAAACGGCAATCCGAATCGCTAAATCGCTCGGCACAACCGTTGAAAAACTCTGGGGCAATGCTCCTGCAATCGTTTAACAGGTACAACACGCCCTATTAGTCGCATTTTAGCATTGTCAAGTAAACTTTACAAGATTTTTCGGAATTTTTTAGGGGAGATTGTAATGGTAATCATGAGAATGAAGGTTGGAGGTAGGCGGTTCTACAGCGTGAATGGCTTCCACGTCAGAGAGGACGCTATGGACGCTATCGGCAAGGAGATTTTCACCGAAGAAGGTTGGGACATCATCTCTAAGCAAGTCGATAAACGCGGTTTCGCCGCTTGCACTATCGGCACCGACGGTATAACGCCCGACGACATCAAACGCTCTCTTGCCGCCGCCAACGAAAAAGCCGCTAAGCTCGAAAAGAGAGTTGCACATCTTCTGAAAGGAGACTAGATATGAACGAACTGGTTTTTCTGCAAAACAAGCAAGCATTGACGACTTCGCTCAAGGTCGCGGATAGCTTTGAGAAACGCCACGACTTAGTTGTTCGTGACATCGATACGCTTGTTAAACAAATGGCGACAGTAAGCCAATCCGCAGAAGTGAGGAATGGCGTCGCAACGCCAACTCCGCCAATGTTCTACAAAACGACATATCAAGCGGAAGAAGGCGGCAGACGTTACCCAATGTATCTTATGAATTACGACGGATTCACACTATTGGCTATGGGATTCAAAGGCGAAAAAGCGTTGCAATTCAAGCTCGAATACATTCAAGCCTTTAACACAATGAAGCAAATATTGCTCAATCAGCAAAACGAGGAGTGGCGGGCAATCCGTCAAGCGGGTAAACGCGGCAACAAAGAAATGTGCGACGTTATTCACGACGTGATAATCCCGCTGG
The DNA here is from genome assembly GCA_946543495.1 of uncultured Selenomonadales bacterium. GTDB lineage: Bacteria > Bacillota > Negativicutes > Selenomonadales > Selenomonadaceae > Quinella. Next base: position 2,338 of record CAMNLS010000061.1, read on the forward strand.
CAAGGGCGGCTGGCTCGACGACAGATGACGACAAGTTTTACATGACTTATCAAAAAGCTGTAAACAGAGCGGCGAAGATACAACCGAATAGCCGAGACGAACTGCCTTTAGGTCAGCTTTACGAAGTGGAAAAACTCCAGAATATAGTTGAAGTATCAATCAGAGGATTGGCGGCACGCGGCGAAGGGTACAAGCAAATTTTCAAAGATACGAATCAGACTTTGAAAAACTATTCGCGACTGTCGCTCATCGCCGAAAGGTTTTTACCGGCATAAACTTTTAGGGGGATTGCTATGAAACGTAAATCGAACTCGCGCCCGAAATTGAACAACAATGAGGAACAGCGTGACATGATAATTTTCGGGGAATACGACCCTGACAAGTACGCGGGCGGCGTTAGGAAATTTGAAGGGTTGACCTGCAGTCAGCTAAGCGACTTACTCCGGCTGAACTTCATCAATCCACTTGAGAAGAAGAACGGCTCGCCTGATGTAGTGCAGATTCAGCAGTTCATGGAGAAATATCCCGACTACACGGCACATGGCTTTGTAACCGCGAAGAGACGCTACGATTACCGCGTGACGCTCGAAGGAGTAAGTAAGGATAAGCCTGCCGCCTCTGAAGAGGAGCTAAACGACTTTAGGACATTGTTCAAAGAGGCGTTGGAGCTGGTAACAGGCGAGAGAATGTTTTGCTGGTACGAGTGAGGGAGTGGCAGGAATGGTACATCAAATGAAAGTCGAGACGTGCGGGGCATATATAGGAGCGACGAATCCTTACACAGGACAAGCCCTTAATCACTGGTTGCCGAGAGGAAATCGTTGGGGCAAAACCTACATTCACACCGACGACGAAGAGGAAGAAATTGAGGAAGAGATTGACGAAGAGATTGACGAATGCGCCCCGATGAGCAAAAGCGAATACGATTACTGGTGCAATGGTATGGGTTATGGGAGGTAACTATGGAACTGCAAATCTTTAACAATCCTGAATTCGGGAGCGTGCGCATAATCGGCGATTACGAAAACCCGCGCTTTTGTCTCTCCGATGTTTGTAAAATCCTCGACCTTCGCGTCGACGGCGTTGTAGCGAGGTTAAAAAAGGACGCCAGTTTAACTGGGCTCCTTGATGAGGAAGTCCTTACCAAAGCCGCGCTTGAAACGGCGGGCGGCGTTCAGCAAATGTACTTCGTGAACGAGGACGGTTTGTATGATGTGATTCTCGATAGCCGCAAACCCTTCGCTAAAAGATTCCGCAAGTGGATAACGTCAGAAGTTCTGCCGAGCATACGCAAGACGGGAATGTATATCGACCCTAGCAAACCGTTAAGCGGCGACCAGTTAATTCTTATCGGGCAACGTATGAAAGCTTTGGAGGAACAAAACGCCCTGCTGGAAGTGCAGAACGCCGAATTGCAACCTAAAGCCGATTATTGCGACGTGATTCTGCAATGCGCGGACTTAGTACCAACTACAGTCATTGCCAAAGATTACGGCTACAGCGCGAAGAGATTCAATAAACTCCTGCACGAGCTAAAGATTCAATTCAAGCAAGGCGATATATGGCTCCTGTATCAGAAATACGCCGCTAAAGGTTGGTCGCAGACTAAAACGCATGAATACACGGGCGGCGACGGCCAGCAACATTGCAAAGTGCATACCTACTGGACGCAAAAAGGACGAATTGAGCTTCACCATATACTCAAAAGAAATGGGATTGTGCCGATGATTGAACGCTAAACCTAAAGCAAGGTTGATGTCAGTCCTCCTAAAGCGGAGGATTGAGATGAGCCTTGATGAGGAGGCAAGGTATTGAAAAGAAAATAAGGAAGGAGGCGGCAAGATGAGTTTAATTGACTTGTGGAAAGGATTTCATAGCGACGCGATTCAGCAAGAGTATCCGCCAAGTCCGCGCGTCTTGTTCGATACGTTGATTTTCAAACTGAACGAGCGATTCTGGGGCGATGAACTTGTGTTATCGGAACGCGATTTAATTCAAATGACAGGGCTCAAGAAAACTACGTTGCACGATGCTAAACAATTCTTAGCGTCGCGGCATATCATCAAATGCACGCCTTTCAAAAACAAAACCAGTTACAGTCTAGGGGAGAAAATGCAAGAATTACTCGACCGACCAATCCCCGACCAACCGGCGACCAGTAAGCGACCAGTAAGCGACCAGTCACCGACCACTAGCCGACCAGTTTCCGACCAGCTTTTGGCTACGCCTACTAAACGCGTGCGCGAAGACTTAAAGACTAAAGACTTAAAGACTTTAGACGTAAAGACGGATATATCATCTACAACAACAATCGCGCGGGCGGGCGCGCACGTTAATAAGGAAAACGAACTAGACAAGCTCGTTGATTATTGGGAAGAAAGCCGATTCGGAAGACTAAGCATTGAGCTAATCTCGAAGCTTGAAGTTTACCTGAAGAAATACGGCTACTCGGAAGTTCGAGCGGCAATGGATTCTGCGAAGGAATCAAACGGCAGTCCTTATGGCGTCTCGTTTAAGTACTTTGCGACAATCCTCGAAAATCGGCAGAAAGGAGTTGATAAGCGTGGCAGAAGTGATAGCGTTGCAGCAAGCCCTAAGCCCGAACGAGATAAGCTTGCCGACCCAAAACCGTGGGACAAATACGCACCAGCACTATGAGGAATTGCGCCCTGTTTTAATGGAACGCTTTGGCTTTACGACCTTGACGGATTACGACATAGCGGAGCTTGAGCGAATAGCGTTGGAGCTGAAGATGTGCGCTGATTGCAAGGGCGAATGCACTAAAAAAGTGTCAGCGTATTACGTGCCTCGAATAGTGAATGTAAACGGGCAAATGTACACGTCGCGGCGCGATTGCGAATACGGATTGCAGAGGCGGCTGAAAAAAGGTTGCAAACTAGCGGCAATTCCAGAGAAATACGTGGGCAAGACGCTCGGCGATTACGAAGTAACGTCGGACAATCGCGAGGCAGTCGGAATGGCGCAATGGCTCATAAAAGAAAAGCCAGACAAAGGCTTGTACTTCTGGGGCGAATGCGGCACGGGCAAGACGTACTTAGCGGCGTTGATAGCGCAAGAATATCTGCGGGCTTATAAGACGGTGATATTCGGCGACGTGCCGGAACTCATGCAAGAAATCAAGCGCACATTCGACAAGGGCGACACGCAAGACTTACTCGACCGGTATTGTGAATGCGACCTGCTGATAATGGACGACATGGGCGCGGGACGATTGACTGATTGGAACGTGGGCATGCTCTACGAGATAGTGAATCGCCGCTACAAAGAGGGCAAAGCGATAATCGCGACGTCGAACTTCGATTTAGAGAGCTTGAAAAAGCAGTTGTCGAAGGTAGACACCCTTGCGGGCAAAAGGATAGTCAGTCGGCTATCGGGCATGTGCGAAGTGGCATATTTCGGCGAAGTGGATAGGAGGAGAAAAAGATGACAATCATAACGCAGGACGGGCGCAGGCTCGAAGTCAGTGGCGAATACGACCTGCTGATAAGTGGCTATAGCAAAAGCCGCGAGCACAAGGCGACAATTAAAATCACGACGTTTACGAAAAGCAAATGGGACGACATACCTTACAGCGAGCGGCACAAGTACCCCGATTACGAGGCATGCCCCGAACGCGAGCTGGTTATGCGCTATGGCGTGATAGGGGAATACGCGACGGACACGGGCAGAAGTCAAGTAGCAGATGCGCTTTGGCAAGCGTGGAAGTATGGCGCAGAAGAATTCATAATGCCGCCGGATTATTATGGGAAATCGGCGTTTGAGGAAATCGAGGACTTTTGCCAAGAGCACAAATTGATAATGGCGGGACTAGACGAATTGGGCTATACAGCAGGGCAGAAAGCAATCGGGCGCGAGTTGGCACTAACGAGCGACTATTGGGAAAAGCGCGGCGTGATAGTGAGCGACGACTACGGCGACTACAGCGCGTCGTTGGCTAAGTGGCAAGCGATAGCGGCAGGAAATGCGCAAAAAAATAAACCACTCGAAAGCGGCGTAGAAAAATCAGCGTCTGCAGAATAACACGAAAAGGGGCGCGGGTCAAGGGGCTAAAGTTCCTGCCCGCGTTCCGGAAGGAGGAATAAAAATGGGGAACAATTTACCGGCACTATTGAATAGCGAGGTCATCAAGAATCGCTTCAACGAGGTATTAGGCAAGAATGCGGCGGGCTTTATGAGCGCGTTATTGAGCGTGTACAACGGGAACAAGCAACTGCAGGAATGCGACGGGCGTAGCATTTTAGGAGCGGCGGGACTAGCGGCGACGTTGAAGTTGTCGATAACGCCGTCACTGGGGCAAGCGTATGTTATGCCGTTCAAAAGGCAAGCGACATTCGTTATCGGCGTGAAGGGTCTGATTCAACTAGCGCACCGCACGGGCAAATACGTCGCGTTGCACGCGGGCAAAGTCAAAGAGGGTGAATTGCGCGGCTTTAATCCGATAACAGGCGAGCCGGAATTGGGCGAGAAAATCAGCGAAAACGTTGTGGGCTATGTGGCTTATATGCGGCTGAATAACGGTTTTGAAAAGACGTTGTATATGACGCTGGCGGAAATCGAGGAGCACGCCAAAAAGTATAGTCAAAGCTACGGGAAGAGCTTTAGCCCGTGGACGACGAACTTTGACGCAATGGCAAGCAAAACGGTTTTGAAGAAGTTGCTCAACGCGTGGGGAGTATTAAGCGCGGATATGGCGGAGGCAATGCAAGCCGACCAAAGCGTAGTTGACCGCAACACGTTTGAATACGTAGACAACGGCGGGGACGTGCAGAATCGGGAAGAAATTTACGTAGACGAGGTCGACACCGAGACGGGCGAAGTAATGGAGGCGGTTGAAAATGAAGTATAAATTTCGCGGCAAGCGGGTCGACAATGGCGAATACGT
>CAMNLS010000062.1 GCA_946543495.1 uncultured Selenomonadales bacterium
GCGGCTAATCACTTGCGCACGTGGCTTGACGCCTTCGCCGAGGTGGAAGTTTTAATCTCTCTGGCGTCAATCGGTCAGACGCGCACGACTTATTGTTTCCCGACCTTCTACGAAGACGACGAGCCGCATTTGAGCGTTGAGGGCTTAACCAGTTTGCTTGTCGCCGACGCTAAGGGCGTGCCCAATGACGTTGAACTAAGAGCGGGCACGACGATTATCACGGGCGCGAACATGAGCGGCAAGACAACTTGGATTAGGACACTTGCCGCCGCCGTCATGGTTGCTTATTCGGGTGCTCCAGTCTGCGCGAAAAGTTTTGCCGTCAGTCGCCTCGCCGTCATGACTTCAATCCGCGTCAACGATGACATTAGTCAAGGCGTCTCGACCTTCTACGCTGAACTTCTGCGAATCAAATCGATGATTGAGTACACGGAAAAGGATTTGCCGATGCTCGCTTGCATTGATGAGATTTTCAAGGGCACGAACGTTAATGACCGCGTTATCGGCGCGAAGGAAGCCATTCGACGCTTGACTAACGAACATTCGATAACGCTTGTCACTACGCACGACTTCCAACTTTGCGACATGGTTGATGAGAACCCGAACATATCTAACGCGCACTTTGAAGAGTACTACGAGAACGACGAGATTAAATTTGATTTCAAGTTGCGCAAGGGTCGCACGCACACCACCAACGCGAAATATCTTTTACGTATGGCGGGTATCCTTCCGCCGGAAGAAAAAACTTCATAAAAAAATCGGGCGACTTCCTCTTGAGAAATCGTCCGATTAATTTATTTGCGCTTGCGTGAGCTTTTGTCTTGCGCGTCGAAGAATTTTATAACGTCGTCGATAAACTTGCGGGCGGACTCTTCGGAGATAATCGCCTGCTTTTCGTTTGCAGTGATTTCTTCGCGCAGAATCTTTAACGTCGGGTCAAGCTGTCCTTTCTTCAACGATTCGAGGGCGACTCTATCCGCGTTGACAATGCGCTTTAGTTGTTCAAGTTGCGGCTTGCACTCGTCCAAATATTTTTTCGGCAAGCGTCTAAGCAAAAGATTGACGGCGCGTTCGGTTTCGTTAATCTTTTGTTCAAGCGGCGCGAAGTCGAGGAAACTTTTCTTGCCCACGTCGTAAATCAAATTTTGAGCCGCCGTAGCGAATTCCATTGCGTCGGGTGCTCCGACCTTAGCCCAAGAGTTTTCCATATGCTGCGAGTGTTCAGCGAAGATTTTCATAGCGGGCGCGAGCGCGCCGAACTGTTCACGCAAGACTTTATCCCAAGCTTGCGTCTCGTCGTAAGTGGCGGGATTGTTCGCGTAAATCGCGCCGGTCGCCAATGCAATCTTCGACATCTGAACTTGTTCCATAGGATTGAAGAAAATCGCCGTCATCTTAGCCGTCGGAAGTTTTTCAATCGCGCCGAGTGCTAGCTTGACATTGCGATTGCCGTCGGGCGTCAAAGAATAATCGTTGACAGGATAGTTCCACCAGATGCCGACTTCACGCCCGAAAAGTTTATTGACTTCGGCAAGCTCCTTATCGGTAATGCCGTCGCAGACGACGCCGCGCCCCGTGTATAGCACAACGATTCGCGGGTCAAGCGTCTCGGCAAAGTCGCGGGTGTATGACTTAACCTTATCGCCTTTAACCATGTCGAGATAAAAATATTCCGTCGGCACAGTGATAAGCGGCGCAACGTCTTTGTACTTGCCGCGCAGATTTTTTTGCACGCGGTTAAGGAACTCGGCTTGCGCCTTGCCGCTCTCGTGATGATTGCCCTTAGCGTCCTTGAGGTCGTCGAAGAAAATAGCGAAGTCACGCACGCCGAGATCATACATCGTGTCGAGCTTGCGAATCAATAAGCGGAAGTCCTCGTCGCTTTTATAATTAAGGTCGAGACCCGGCGACACCGCGAAGATAAAGCGAACGTTATTCCTTTTGGCAACGGCAACCAACTGCCTCAGTTCAGCGAGTTTATCGGCGGGGTAAGGCGTGCGCCACTTGTCGCGGTGATAAGGGTCATCCTTCGGCGCGTAGATGTAGGCGTTCAAATTATTTTGGCGGCAGAAGTCGATAATATCTGCACGGTCTTCAAAAGTCCACGGCGTGCCGTAAAAGCCTTCGACGACCCCGCGCAGTGGAATTGGTATCGCCTCAACCGAACCGCCAATAAAAAGCATTGACAACGTTAAAAGAAGTAAAAACTTTTTCATAGGTTGCACCTCATTTGAAAAAGACCGCATACAACACGCCGACAGCAATACTGATTGCCGAGACGGTTATTATCTGTCCGTGATTCATTGCCGAATCAATCTTGGCGGAGAGTTTGTCGATTTTCTCATCAACCTTTTTATCGAGCGCATCAATCTTATCTGCAAGTTTATCAATCTTAGCATCTTGCTTGTCCATGCGTTCGTTAAACTCTTGTCGCGTGGTTTCCAGCTTAGCTTCGAGTTTGTCTTGTCGAGCTTCTAGTCTGTCCATGCGTTCGTTAAGTTCTTTACGCGTTGTTTCTTGCCGAGCTTCCAATCTATCTATGCGGGCGTTTAGTTCCTTGCGCGAGTCTCGGAACTCCTCCTTGAGGTCTTTAAGCTGCATGATGATATAATCGTCAGCCGTCAACGGAATAACTCTTGAAGTCTCTTTGGTTTGAGCCTCCGGCATGTCGATTACCTCCCTTGCTCCTCCTGATAAGGTCGGAAGTTCTTAAGGATACAAATCGGGCGTTTCTGCGAGGCGTTGCCGAACGGATTATCAATCAGCAAGTCCGAGGCAAGTTGAGCATTCATTCCCGGCGTTGCTCCGACGATTCGCGAACGTTTCAAGTCATTAACGTCAGCAATCATTGCGCCGAAGCAGTTCAAACGCGCCTTGAGGTCAGCAACGACTTTATCGGGGTTCTCTGGACCATAGACGACGCATTTATCAAAGGGCGGCATTGTCCCCGTCACGTCATCGATTAAAGCCGCTTGACGCCCGCCCCATTTATAGAACAGTCCGCGCAGTCCTACGACCTTACCTAAGAAGCCCGCAAGCAGTGCAAATGCTACGCGCCATTCGCCTTCCTTTTCCATAAGGGCTTGCATACCGTGCGGCGTGGCAAGGCTGCCATAATCGGGAATGAATCTGCAACACAGCTTAGCAAGTTCGCTAAGGTGCATTTCGTCTGGGCGAATGATATTACCCTGCGTTATCGCCACGACGCTTTCAGCAACGGTTATCACGTCATCGGCTCCGATTTTGTCGCGGGTGTATTGCTCAATCACGTCGACAATATCATCTTTCGGCGTGAGGATTCTGGTTGTTATCGGGATAATCTCTACGTTCATAAAAAAAACTCCTTTAAGTCGTTTTTTAGGTTAAAGTGATCAGATTAAAAGATTAAAAGTATTTACTTTCTATCTTTCTATCTAATCATCTTATAATCTAATAACTTAGTTCCTACTCAGTTGAACGCCAACGAGTTTAGCAAGTTCATCAGCAGTCAAAATCACGCGAGCAATCGACCAACGCATTGGATTGCGCCCGACTTCGCGATAAAGAAGCTCAACGGGGAAATCGACCATGTGAGCGACTGCCTCTTTCAACGAAAGCCCCTTGCGCGCCGTCAACGTAACCTTAGCGACGAGGAACGCGCTTTGCTGGTGTTCAATGACCAACGCTTCAAAGTAATCATCTTCACGCGGGACGCCTTCACGTTCAGCCTTGCCGCGAACGTCCATACCGTCATACTGTTCAAAGGGCAAAAGCGGATGACATATGGCGTCGACAATCATAGCGGACTGCGTGCCCTCGTTGCGGAATTCAATCGTCGTCGAGAGCGTCACGGATTTTTCGTCGCGTGACTCTATTTTAAACGGCGTGCGGCTTTCAAGCTTCGGAACGACTTTTTCCACGCGGTTCCTCAAGTAAAGGTACATGCCCGCCGCGCCTGCCGCGACGATTAACATCATTACTGTCAATATCAAGATATTCAGCTCCTTAAAAATTTGTGGGCTTGATTATAACCTAAACTTGCGCATTTGCAAAGTTGCTAATATAATTGCCGCCAGAGAGGTGTTGAATTTGAAGAATCATACGAAGTACAGCAAAGGTTACTTCATGCCGCCCGAAATAATTTTGGATTGGGCAAGCAAAGAATATCCTACTAAAGCTCCAGTTTGGTGCAGCGTCGACCTGCGCGACGGCAATCAATCGCTGATAATCCCAATGAGCCTCGACGAGAAGATTGAATTTTATAAAACGCTCGTCAAGGTTGGGTTCAAGGAAATTGAAGTTGGCTTCCCTGCCGCCAGCGATACTGAATACGCGCTCTTGCGCAAGCTGATTGAAGAAAATCTTATTCCCGACGATGTAACCGTTCAAGTTTTGACGCAGGCGCGGGAACATATCATAAAGAAAACTTTTGAAGCTCTCGAAGGCGCGAAAAATGCAATCGTCCACGTTTACAATTCGACTTCGGTTGCGCAACGCGAGCAAGTTTTTCGCATGTCCAAAGACGAAATTAAAAACATTGCGATTGACGGCGCGAAACTTTTGCTTGAGCTGACGAATAAGGCGGGCGCAAATTATCGCTTTGAATATTCGCCGGAAAGTTTTACGGGCACTGAACCCGAATATGCTTTGGAAGTTTGCAACGCAGTCCTCGACGTTTGGGAACCTGTTATTGACCGCCGACCGATTATAAATATTCCAGTAACTGTCGAAATGAGTTTGCCGCATATTTACGCCGCGCAGGTTGCTTACATTAATAAGTATCTCAAGTTCCGCGATAAAGTTGTCTTGAGCTTGCACCCACATAACGATAGAGGTTGTGGCGTGGCAGATTGCGAGCTTGGACTTTTGGCAGGCGCGGACAGAATTGAGGGGACTCTCTTTGGCAACGGCGAACGCACTGGCAACGTCGACATTGTAACTTTGGCAATGAATATGTTCGCGCTCGGCGTTGACCCTGAACTTGACTTTACGAATATGCCCGCGCTTGTCGAAATGTATGAGCGTGTAACTAGAATGCACGTTCACGACCGGCAACCTTATGCCGGCGCATTGGTCTTTACGGCGTTCAGCGGCTCTCATCAAGATGCGATTGCAAAAGGTATGCATTGGCGCGACGAAAAAAATCCCGACCGCTGGACTGTACCTTATCTGCCAATCGACCCGCACGACGTTGGACGCGAATACGACGGCGACGTTATCCGAATCAACAGCCAGAGCGGTAAAGGCGGCGTCGGCTTCATTATGGAGCAAAAGTACGGCGTCGAGATGCCCAAGAAGATGCGCGAGGACTTCGGCTATTGCGTCAAGGCTGTCAGCGACCACAAGCACAAAGAACTTTTGCCCGACGAAATTTATCAAATCTTCAGCGACCAATATGTCAACGTCGATAAGCCTTACAAGCTGATTGAATTCCACCTGCGCAAGGAACCGGGCGGCGCACGTGTGGGCAGTGTTGATTTGGAAGTCAATGGCGAACGCGTAACTTATTCGGCGCGCGGCAATGGACGCCTCGACGCCGTGTCAAACGCCATGCAAAAGAATCTTGGCATAAGTTACAGCAATTTGACTTACAACGAACACGCCCTCGAAATCGGACAATCTGCGCGGGCTATCGCTTACATATCAATCACGGGCGCGGACAGGAAAGTTTTCTGGGGCGCAGGCATGGACACCGATATTATCACCGCGTCGATTCAAGCTCTAATCAGCGCAATTAATCGTATGGTCGCCAAGAAATGATTCAATCGCATAAAAAACTTGCCGCCAAAAATTTCATGTGGTATAATGCGCGGCGTCACAAAATTCACGCGGAAACGGAGCGTCGCCTGTTCAGTGAAAGCTGTAAGCTCAAAGCTAAAAGCTAAAATCTGTTAATCGGCGTGAAAAAGTTCCGCGAATGAAAAACAGGAGGAATTTCAAATGGCAGTTATCTCAATGAAACAGCTCTTGGAAGCGGGCGTGCATTTCGGACATCAAACCCGTCGTTGGAATCCGAAAATGGCGCGTTACATCTTCACGGAGCGCAATGGCATTTACATTATCGATTTGCAAAAGACCGTTCGCAAAGTCGACGAGGCTTATAACTTCGTTCGTAGCGTCGCGGAAGAGGGCAAAACGATTTTGTTCGTCGGAACTAAGAAGCAGGCTCAAGAGGCAGTCAAGGAAGAGGCAATCCGCGCAGGACAATTCTTCGTCAATGAACGTTGGCTCGGTGGTATGCTGACGAACTTCCAGACGATTCAAAAGCGTATCAATCGCCTCAAAGAGCTTGAGACTATGGAGCAGGACGGAACCTTTGATGTTCTTACTAAAAAGGAAGTCATGCAACTGCGTCACGAGATGGCTCGGCTCGAAAAATACTTGGGCGGTATCAAAGAAATGAATAAATTGCCTGGCGCGTTGTTTGTCGTCGACCCGCGCAAGGAACGTATCGCCGTTGCTGAAGCTCGCAAGCTCAATATTCCGATTGTGGCGATTGTCGATACGAATTGCGACCCCGATGAGATTGATTACGTTATTCCCGGCAATGACGATGCTATTCGTGCCGTAAAACTTTTAACGGCGAAGATTGCCGACGCTATGTTGGAAGGCAATCAAGGCGCAGAGAGTGCCGAAGCCGCCGAAGAGAACGAGGAATAAGGTTAAAAGATTAAAAGATAGAAAGATTGAAAGTGTAAAGATTTTTTGAGGTGAAACATAAATGGCTATAAGTGCAAGTACAGTTAAAGAACTGCGCGAGAGAACCGGCGCAGGCATGATGGATTGCAAAAAGGCTTTGACTGCCAACGATGGCGACATGCAAAAGGCTATCGACTGGCTCCGCGAGAAGGGCATTGCTAAGGCGGCTAAGAAGGCTGGACGCACGG
>CAMNLS010000063.1 GCA_946543495.1 uncultured Selenomonadales bacterium
AGCCTTGAATAATCTTGTCGCCCTTGCAAAGGCGGTTGTTCATCTCCATTAAGAATTTCGGGTGAACGAGATTATCGGCGTCGAAGATAGCCACGGCATCATAAATCGTCCCGCGAGTTTCCATTTCAAAGAGCCGTTCAAACATCCATTCGAGAGCAAAGCCCTTGGACTTCTTAGACTCGTCGACGCGGCGGCAGACAATCGCACCGGCATTAGCGGCAATCTCGGCGGTGTTATCGGAGCAGTTGTCCGCGATAACGTAAATGTCGTAGAGTTCGTCGGGGTAGTCGAGGGATTTTAAATTTTCAATGAGCGGTGCAATGACTGCGCTTTCGTTGTGAGCGGCGACGATCACGGCGAATTTTTTTTGCGGCGTCTTAATCTTTACTTCACGCCTTCGCCACATGCCGCAGAAACCAATCAGACAAAGATAAAACGTGAACACGAACAGCACTGCTTGAATCGGAACCATGATTACATCAAGTGGATAATTGAACATTCTCTTGACCCGTCTTCCAAAAATTTTTTCAATACTAACTGTCCGCGCCGTGCTTGTCAAGCCGTGCTATAATGATTCGGAGGTGGCAACGTGACGTTGCATTCAGCGGTCGCGCCTAAACAATACATACAGTCGGAGCAAGACGCCGCGTTTGTGCTTTAAAATCTTTTCGGAGGTGTTTTAATTGGAAAGTTCAACGTTCATATATTTTTTAACGGCGTCGATACTCTTGACGCTTGCGCCCGGTCCGGACATTTTATATTTGCTAACAAAGAGTTTATCTGACGGAGCAAAGGCGGGAATAACTTTGGCTTGCGGCTTGGCAAGCGGAATAGTCTTCCACACGACGCTTGTAATGGTAGGCGTGGCGGCATTCATAAAATCATCGATAACGGCAATGTTGCTATTAAAAGTCTTCGGCGCGGCGTATCTGTTGTTCTTAGCGTTCGGAGCGTTCAAGGCGGCGCGAGCTAGGAAAAAAATTTCTTTGTCGCGTGCAGGCTCGAAAATCTCATCGGTGGCACTTTATAAGCGTGGTGTCTTGATGAACGTCCTTAACCCGAAAGTATTGCTGTTCTTCTTAGCATTCCTTCCGCAGTTCGTCGACCTATCAAGCGACGGCGCAAGCTTGAAGATTTTATTCTTGGGCGTAGTGTTCGCTGTGCAGGCGGTGATAATTTTTTCGGGCGTGGCAATGTTCGCGGGGCGCGTGAGGAAACTCATCTTAAGCAAAAAAAATATCGGACAACTTCTCGGCTTTATCGAGGCAGTTGTCCTTACGTTAATCGCATTTACGTTGATTCTGTTTTAAGTCTTTTTAAAGTCGCGGCAGGAAAATTGCGGCGGCGGCAGAATCACTTAGCAGAAAATTTTTGGGACAAGGTGATTCTCTTGAAAGACAAAATTGCAAAGGTCTTGCGCAAGATAAGAAATATTTTTATCGGACTAGTCGTGTTGATAGCTCTGATTATTGGCACCTTCGTTGCGGCGATTAAGTTTGACGTTCTCAGCACGGAAGATGTTGCCATGCTCAATGAGGAGCTTGGCTTGTATCGCTTGCCCTTCGTGGGCAACGGCAGATATTTTGAAGTGCCCGAAGGCATCGAGTGGCCTCCACCGCCGCCGCCTGAACCGGAGCCAGAGCCTAAACCAGAACCCGAACCAGAAGTAAAAGAGGAGCCGCCAAAGGAAGAGGCAAAGCCTAAGAAGGAAGAGAAGCCTAAGGAAGTCAAAATCGACAAGAAGGCTATCGACGAGCAACGCGCTCAACGCGAAGCGGAAGAAAAGAAACGTCTTGCACGATTGGCGCGAATTTATGAGAGCATGAGACCACAAGAGGCGGCGAACGCTTTAATCAATGTCGATTGGGATACGACCGTTTTAATCTTCCAACGCATGAGCGAAGACTCGGTTGCGCAGATTCTAGCGAAGATGGAACCCGAAGCCGCCGCGCAGTTGACGGAATTGCTTTACAGAGGCACGCAACGACGAGTTACCACGCCTTACGACACCATGCGCAATGAGCCTACCACCACGACGGAACAAATCTTAGGAGAAGAATAATAATCGGCGGCGGAGGTTGACTGAATTGCAGATTCGTATTGCTGGACTCGTGCCCGAAAGTTTCGTGGACGGCGACGGGATTCGTTTTGCAATCTTCATGCAAGGCTGTCGTCGTAACTGCGCGGGCTGTCACAATCCCGAAACCCACGCGCTTGACGGTGGGCGATTAATCGACACGGAAGAGATCCTCGCGGCGGTAAAAAAAAATCCGCTCTTGGACGGAATAACTTTGACGGGCGGCGAACCGCTCTTGCAAGTCGATGCGGCTAACGAAATTGCTCGCGTCGTAAAAAGTTTAGGGCTAAGCGTTTGGTGCTACACGGGCTACACGTTCGAGGAGCTACCGACTTCCGCTCAACCATTGCTTGAAAATGTCGACGTGCTGATTGACGGAGAATTTATAGAACGTCTGCGCGACCTTGAACTTCAATTTCGCGGGTCGAGCAACCAACGAATCATCGACATAAAAAAAACTCGTGAACAAAATAGAATCGTGCTTTGGGAGGTTGAATGATGGAAAATTCCATAAGCGATGCATTTTCGGGCTTGTTTGAAGTGCCGCCGTTTGATGTGATTATCGGTTTGCTGGGCATTTTAATTTTTGGACTTATGCTTGGCGCATTAATTTATCTGCCTGTTGCCGAAAAGAATTCTACTCTGCCACTCGAACGGCTTAGCAGCGAAATTATTTGGAGATATAAGCCCGATTGGATTATTTTCGTGCTAGGTTGCGTAATTTTCTTGATAGTGAGCTTTTTACTTGTCAGCGGACTGCTTAGAGAGATTTAAAAATCAATGGCGCGTCATGCGTCATTTTTTATTTGTAGCTTGATTGAGCCATTCCTTAAGATAATCGCCGATAGCTTTTGTAATTTGTGATTCATGAATCGCCCGAACTAAATTTACAAGTTTTAAGCCGCCTTTGAAGACATATTTGCCGATAAGTTCGCCGATTTTATCTGCAATCATTCTCGCGATAACAAAAAGGATTATCGACACCTTAATTCCCAAAATAGTCAGCGCAATACCACCGAACAGCGGCAAAAGGAAAATCATTGCCAGCTTTATTAGTATAAAAGAGAATGCCACGCCGAATGCAGCCCTTGCAAGCCGAAGAAACAGCGGAGTTTTCTCCAGAATCGTTCTGCGTATGTCTTCAACGGCAAGTTTAGGATGACGAACCGCCCGAACAATGAATGCCCACGCCCGCTTTGCATAAAACGTAAAAAATTCGCCGACTTTTTGGATAATCTTGTTTATATCGGTCGGAATGTTCGTTATCGTCGTAATTATCATTTGCGGATTGATTTCCGTGACGAAATTACGCATTGAACTGAATGCTGTTCCCAAAACTGCAGGCGGTTTGCTCATATTTGCTATTGCATCGGGGATTGGCAACGCCGGAATGAACGCCATAAGCACATACAAAAGAATTGCAAGCACGCGACCCAATGCCATGCCCAAAAAATATTTTATAACGGCTTTTGGATTGCGTCGAAAGGCGGCTGGGAAACTTCTTATCCTGCGCGGAACTTTTTTCTTGACTTTATCTATTTTTTTCTCGTGTTTTTTAGCTTCCGCCTCTTCGCGGGCGAGTTCTTCTTCGTTTTCAAGTTCTAAAGTACGCGATAAGCGTATCATCTTTTGAAAAGCGTCCGCGATATTCTTTTCGCTCTCCTTTTGCCGTGCTTCGACTTCCTGGTCGAGGGAACGCGTAACGTTTATCATCTTCTCGAAGGCATTTTTTAAATCCTCTGACTTAGTTGTCTGCATCATGCGTTGCAATGCCCGTTCCAAATCAGATTGCTTGGTCGTTTTCATCATTTGCTGAAGATTTTTCTGTAAGTCGCAAGGTTTTTTATCCTTATCGTCCAAAATCTTTCCTCCGCTCAAAATGTCCTCAAAATCTCGTATTTAGTATTTCGTTGCGCGGGAAAAAATCCTGCCGAGCGAATTAAATCAATCATTTTGCGTTTTGACATCTCAAAAGCCGTTCCTGCCGCTCTTACGACGTTTTCTTCAAGCATAATCGAGCCTAAATCGTCCGCGCCGAAAGTTTGAGTTAATTGCCCGATTTTTTCGCCCTGCGTAACCCATGAGCCTTGAATATGTTCGATATTATCCATAAAAATGCGTGTCATAGCCAAAGTTCGCATATAATCCTGCGCCGAAACCTTATTTCCGCCCAAAATCTTGCTAGGTTGATAAGTCCACGTGATAAACGCCCTGAATCCGCCCGTTTCGTCCTGCAAATCGCGAATTTTTTGCATATGTTCAAGTCGTTGGGCTAAATTTTCGCCAAAACCGATAACCATCGTCGCGGTTGACTTCATACCGATTGAGTGAGCCAATTTCATCACGTTTAACCAGTCGTCTGTCATAATTTTATGCGGGCTTATTTTTTTTCTGACTTCATCGACCAAAATTTCAGCTCCGCCGCCCGGTAAACTGTCCAAACCTGCATTTTGAAGACGTTTAAGCGTGTCGAGGATAGAAATTCCCGCACGATTGGCAAAAAATTGTATTTCAGTCGCCGTGAACGAGTGAATTGTAATGTCGAAGTGCTTTTTAATGGTTTGGAGCATGTTTTCATAGTATGAGAGCGGCAAATCTGGGTGCAAACCGCCTTGAATCATGACTTGAGTGCCTCCCGCGTCGACAGTCTCTTGAACTTTGCTTAAAATTTGTTTGTGAGATAGCAAATAGGCTTCGTGATGAGATTTCGGACGCCAAAACGCGCAAAATTTGCATTCATTTTTACAAACGTTGGTATAATTGATATTTCTGTCGATAATGAAGGTAGTTTGGTTGCCGAAATTTTTTTTGCGTATTGCGTCGGCTCTTTTGCCCAGCTCCAATAAATCTCCGTCCGTAAAAAGTTTTAAAGCTTCTCCTTGCGTCATTTTCAAGTTAATTCGCCTCGCTTCGTATTCATTGCCATTATTTTAACAGTTGAAAATCAATCGGCGCAAGCCTTGTTGACGAAATAAATTAGCGTGCTACAATTAAACCTAAAGGAGGCTACAAAATGATTTTAATCACGGGCATTCTCGGGCAACTGGGATACGACCTTTCAAAAGAACTCGCAAGTCGTGGAGTAGAATTTATTGCGCCGTCGCTTGAAGAGTTGGAATTATCTACGGAGGCGGGCGCGAAGAATTTTATTCTCGACAAGAAACCCGATACTGTCATTCACTGCGCGGCTTATACTGCGGTTGATAAGGCGGAGTCTGAACCTGAAGACGCCATTCAAGTTAATGGATTTGGAACGCGTTGGATAGCTGAGGCTTGCCGCGAAATTGATGCGAAGATGATTTATATAAGCACTGATTATGTCTTCGGCGGCGACGGCAAGATTCCTTACGAAGTTCATGACGAAAAAAACCCAGTAAACATGTATGGACGCACTAAACTTCTTGGCGAGGATTCGGTTGCCGCGCTTCTTACAAAATATTTTATCGTTCGTACAAGTTGGGTCTTCGGCATTAACGGACACAACTTTATCAAGACAATGTTGCGCCTTGCCGAGTCCCATAAAAAAATTCGCGTCGTCAATGACCAAATCGGTAGCCCGACTTACACCGTTGACTTGTCAAAACTCTTAGCGGACATGTCAGCAACGGAGAAGTTCGGCATCTACCACGCAACCAACGAAGGCTTCTGTTCGTGGGCTGACTTCGCTAAAGAAATTTTCGAGCAAGCCGGACTTGATGTGGAAGTTGAAGGTATTCCGACGATTGAATATCCGACACCTGCGCGGCGACCGTTCAATTCGCGCCTGAGTAAAAAATCTCTCGATGAGGCGGGCTTTAATCGCCTTCCCGCTTGGCAAGACGCCCTTAAGCGGTACTTAGTCGAACTCAAGCAGTAAAAGCATTGCAAACATAAAGAAACTTCTCCGACCTTAGTCAGAGGAGTTTTTTACGTTTTACGTGCTACTCATTTAAATGATAGCTAAGGCAAGCTTTCTGTCGCTTAGACGGCAAAAAAAGTTCTTGACATTTTGTCTAATCGGTGTTAAGGTTGCAACCAAAAGAGAGGTGAACAACTTGGAAGAAGAAAAAAAGGTCGTCGTGAATAATGAGGACGGCGACAGCGCAGAAATAAACTTACAAGCAACACAGACCGCGCCCGAAGTCGAAGAGATTGACACGGCGGCGGAGCTTGAAAAATTACAAGAGGAGCTTAAAGCGAAGGACGATAAGATATTGAGATTGCAAGCGGACTTCGACAACTTCAGGAAACGAACTGCCCGCGAGAAAACCGACCTTGCGGCGGTAATTGAACAGGCGTTCTTGAAGGATTTACTTCCTCTGCTTGATAATTTGAGTCGGGCGTCGGATGCAATGGAAAATGCCGATGTTGAAACTCTTCGCAAGGGAATCGAGATGATTAAGCAGGAAACCGTAGCCGTCATGGGCAAGCACGGACTCGAACCGATTGACACTTTAGATAAACCGTTTGACCCGAATTATCATCAAGCAGTCGGCACGATACAAGACGAAACTAAGGAAGACGGACTCATTGCCGCCGAACTTCAACGAGGATACATCGCACGCGGCAGAGTGATTCGTCCCAGCATGGTTCAAGTTGTAAACAACAATTAGGAATTAGAAATGAGGAATGACTTATGAGTAAAGTTATCGGTATAGATTTAGGAACAACAAACAGCGTCGTCAGCGTCATTGAAGGCGGCGAACCTA
>CAMNLS010000064.1 GCA_946543495.1 uncultured Selenomonadales bacterium
CATCGGAGATAATTAAAGACAAATATTTGAAGTGGAAAAATTTCGGCGTCTGTTGTAGAATAGCGACGCAAATTTTGAACACGGAGTAAATGCAATGCAAAACATAGACTTAACGGAGACGGTCAAGAAATTTATTCGCTTCAGCTTGGTCGGCGTGCTGGTTACGGCGATGGTTATCGGTTACGCCGAGTTCAAATACTGGCACAAGGACGAGACAATTCAACTTGACGACGCCAAAGTTGTCGGGACGATGGTTTCAGTAAGAGTTCTGGCGAATGGTAAAGTCAAAGAACTTTTATTCGAGGACGGAGCCGAAGTCAAAGCCGGCGATGTTATTGCACGTTTGGAAGTCGCCATAACCGAAGAAGAAATTCAACAGCTTGAAAACACCGTGCAACTTGCCCGTGATAACTACGCAGAGCTTGCGGCGGGTCAATGGGTCAAAGTTCCCGTGCAACGCGAAAGAGTAACTTATCCGCCCGCGCCGCCGCCTACAGTCTCTTATTCGGGCTCTTCAGGAAACTTGGCTAAGCTTGAGGAACGAGCCAATCGCATGGCGGAACTTTTCGAGATGGGAGCAGTCAGCGCAGTTCAACGCGACGCCGCCCGCCGCGCTTATGAGAGTGCACTCGCCGAATCAAGTTCGCCGTCCTATGAATATTCTTCCGCCGCGCCCGCACCGATTATCGAATACTATACAGAATATGTCGACGAGTTCAGAGAGACGCCGCCCGAAGTCCTAGCCGGGGCAGAGCAAGCGATTAAGCAAGCGGAACTTTCCTTGAACGTGGCAAAGCAAGAGGCTCGCGAAACCGACGTTATCGCGCCCGTGAGCGGAACGATTTATTACGGCGTGGAAGTCGAACAGGAATTGGTAGCGGGCGACAGCGTTTCAAGAATCGGCGACAGTCGCGAACTGTGGCTTGAAGTCGAAGTTACGGAAGAGCTTTTTAATAAAATCCCGCTCGGCAAGCTCGTAAGCTACAAGATTGACGGCAAAGAAATTTTCGGCACCGTCATAGAGAAAATCAAACCGAACATCGCTGAACCCGTCGAAGAGTCGGAGCCTATCGAACTGCCCGAAATCCCCACGTCCGAGAATCAAGCCGCGCCCTTAATCGGTGATAATCCTACAGAGCCTCAAGAGCAACCGCAACCAGCTGAACAACCTCAAGCAGAGGAGCCGCCACAGATAGTTCAAGCGGAAGTTCAAACGGTCGACGCTCTGGCAGAGGGAACTAATCCTGACGGTCAAACACAACCTGCGGAAACGAATTCGACGCCACAACCGCCCGAAGGTCAAACTCAATCTACTGAAGAGAATCCAACGTCGCAACCGCCCGACGGTCAAACTCAATCTACTGAAGCTAACCCAACGCCGCAACCGCCGCAAATCCCTGACACCTTCGAGGAGCAGCAGAAGCCTAACGATAAATTCATTATAAAAATATCGTTGCCCGCTGAACGCGACTTTGAGTGCCGCCCCAATACGAAAACCACAGTCAAAATAAAATTATGAAACTTAGCAGGAAAAATTTAGCCTCGCGCCGAATAACGCGGGGCATCTTGTTTTAGGAGGTTCTTTTATGTTGTACGCAACTTACTCCGAAAAATATTCAACGTGGGGTGCTTCGGCACCCGTGAAGATTTAATTCCACCAGGTCGCACACGTAAATATTTTTTTGGAGGTTTCAAAATGGATTACTCAACTTACTTGAAAAAATATCCGTCGGCGGACGGTTTCTTCGGCAAATTCGGCGGCGCATATCTTCCTCAGCAACTCGTCCCCGCTATGGAGGAAATCACGCAGGCTTACTTGACGATTTGCCACTCGTCGCAGTTCATTAACGAACTCCGCCGCATTCGCAAAGAGTTTCAAGGTCGCCCCACGCCCGTTTATCACTGCGAAAACCTCAGCCGCAAGCTCGGCAACTGCCAAATCTATCTCAAGCGCGAGGACTTGAATCACAGCGGCGCACATAAACTCAATCACTGCATGGGCGAAGGTCTCTTGGCTAAGTTCATGGGCAAGAAACGTATCATCGCCGAGACCGGCGCAGGTCAACACGGCGTCGCGCTTGCTACGGCGGCGGCTTTCTTCGGTCTCGATTGTACAATCTACATGGGCGCGGTCGACATAGCTAAACAAGCTCCAAACGTCGCCCGCATGAAAGTTCTTGGTGCTAACGTCGTTTCAGTAAAAAATGGCGCAAAAACTCTTAAAGAAGCTGTCGACGCCGCTTTTGAAGATTATCTGCAGAATTACAAGGAAACTATTTATTGCATTGGCTCGGTTGTTGGCCCGCACCCATTCCCAATGATGGTTCGTGATTTTCAATATATCGTCGGCGAAGAGGCTCGCGAACAGTTCAAAGACATGACGGGCTTTTTACCTGACGTGATAACTGCTTGCGTCGGTGGCGGCTCCAATTCAATCGGATTTTTCTTGCCGTTTATCAATGATTCAGTCGAAATTGTCGGCGTTGAGCCGCTTGGACGCGGTGATAAGCTCGGTGACCATGCCGCGTCGATGAGTTACGGTTCTGAAGGCGTTATGCACGGTTTTAACTCGATTATGCTTAAAAATGTCGATGGTGAGCCTGCTCCGGTGTATTCAATCGCCAGTGGTCTCGATTATCCGTCCGTCGGCCCCGAACACGCGTTTTTACGCGAGATTGGCAGAGTTAAATACGATGTTGCAAGCGATTTGGAAGCTGTAGACGCATTTTTTAAGCTCAGTCGCTACGAAGGGATTATTCCCGCCCTTGAAAGTTCACACGCCGTCGCTTACGCTATGAAACTCGCAAAAAAAATGGGTAAAGGCTCTATTCTCGTTAATTTGAGCGGACGCGGCGATAAAGATTTAGATTACGTCATTGAACACTACGGTTACGGCGAAAACTTTAAGGATTTCTAAATGGAACAAATATCTCAAGCGTTTTTAACTTTTATCGACTCGTGGGGCTATTTTGCCGTCGCATTGCTTATGGCTATGGAAAATGCGTGTATTCCCGTGCCTAGCGAGCTAATTTTGGGTTTTGCGGGCTATTTGGTCAGCGCGGAACGCATGACTTTTACCGGCGCGATGATTGCGGGCATGATTGGCGGCATGGCGGGTTCAATTTTCGCTTACGTCGTCGGTGCGACCGGCGGACGGCGTTTTGTCGATAAATACGGCAAATATTTCTTTATAAAAAAGTCTCACGTCGATTTGGCGCAGCGGTGGTTCGACAAATACGGAATTCGCGCAGTCTTCTTTAGTCGAATGCTTCCCGTTATCCGAACGTTCATATCATTGCCTGCCGGATTCGCCCGCGTGAACTTCAAGCAATTTCTGTTCTACACGTTCGCAGGGTCGCTCCCGTGGACGGCTTTAATCCTCTGGGCGGGTCTCATGCTCGGCGACCACTGGGAATATCTTCTTGAAATCGGACACAAATTCAGCGCGGCGTTCATCGTCGTATGCGTCGTGATAATCGCTTGGCTTTACTTTAGACGCAAAAAATAAAATTTTAAGCCCCTCCGCAACTCGCAGAGGGGCTTTTTTTTGCCCAAAGTCAATGAAGAAACGAATTTTAATGATTGTTATCCTTCAAGTACACTAAAAAAATTTTTCTAACAAGAAATAAATCGCCGTAAGCGTAAAATAAGGACCGTAAGCAAAATAACTGCTACGGTCTTTTTTCTTTACAAGAATTATAAACATAGCCATAAGCCCGCCGATAATTGTTCCGATTAAAACGACATATAAAAGCTTTAATGCACCGAGCCACAGCCCTAAAGCCGCAATTAATTTAACATCGCCGCCACCGAGTGAACCTTTTGAGAGTATTGACAGCAATAAAAAGATTAAACCTCCGAAAAATGCCGCCGCCGCATGATTTTGGAAATTTAAATTCATTTGCCAAACGTAAACGGCTCCGAGAAACGCCAGCGGCAATGTCATCGCATCAAATAGCATATATTGTTCAAAATCAGTCACCGTCATCAATATTAATAAAAAAATCGCCGCCATTATCCATAAATCGCCAAACATATTAAAGCATAAAAACGAAATGAATAAAATCGGCTTGCGAAAGCGGGCGCGTTTTGAAATTTCTTCGGGAAAACTAAGTTCATTACTGCTTAAATAAAGTTTATCAATCCAAAGCGAGCCTGCAAACGTCATTACTGCGGCAAGGATTAGTTTTGCAATTAATATTTCTAATAAGAGCATGTTTATCATCTCCTTTAAAGTCTAAGTTGATTATAACAAAGCTTAATAGATTCGGACGCTGTAACCCAAAATTTTTTCGGCTACGCAATTCTTGTTGACGCCTTAAAGTTTTCTTGCTAAAGTTAGCGCAGATTTTTTTAGGAGGTTTTGATTATGCGTGGAGTAGATGTTTCGATTTTTAACGAGAATGTCGATTGGCAAGCCGTTAAGGCGGCAGGCATCGAATTTGCAATCTGCCGCACGGGCTACGGTAAAACGGGCTTCGACGAAAACTTTCAGCACAATGTGGAAGAGGCGCACAAAGCCGGTCTCATCTGCGGTGCCTATCATTATTCCTACGCGTTGACACCAGCGGACGCCGTTCAGGAGGCTCAATTCTGCAAAGGAATCATCGAGCGGGCGGGCGTGTTGTTGGAATTGCCCCTTTGGTTTTCGATGGCGGACGGCGATAATTATAAAGAGCGTCACGGCTTCGACTTCAGCCGCAACAATGTAACAGCTATCTGCAAAGCCTTCCTTGATAATATTAAGCCGTTGAATTGTGGAGTGCAGGCGCAACTTTCTTGGTTGGAAAATTATATCGACTGGCAATCGCTTGGCTGTGAAATTTGGTCGGCGCAGTGGAATACGGAAGACAACTTCAAGGGGCGCATGTGGCAATACACCGACGCGCTTACTATCGGCGGGCAAACCTTTAACGGGAATATTTTGTACGATAAAGGCGAGCAAGCTGTTTTGGGGCAAACGGCAACTGTTGCATCTGCCGCGCCGCAGTCGGCTAACGATTTGATTCACAGTATCTTATCGAATGCGCACGCTAAAGAGGAGACGCCGCAACCCGTTAAGCCTCAAGCATCTGCCAATCAGATTAACAGCATTTTATCGAACTTGAGACCACAACAAAACGCTACAGCTCAAGCCACGACTGCTCAAGCCGCTACCACTCAAGCGAAACCTTCCACTAATGATTTGATTCATAGCATCTTGTCGAACGCGAAGAAAAATAAGTAAGTCATTGCTAGTGTGAAAAAAAGAATTTGCTTTTCGTTAAGTTTGTTGGTTGACAAGGGAATTTTCAGTATCTATAATGACTTAGCTTTCAAACGAAAGAGCATAAACACATTGGAGGTATTCTAACATGGCAGTTGGTAAGGTAAAGTGGTTTAGCGCGGAAAAAGGTTACGGATTCATTGCGCGCGAAGAGGGCGACGATGTCTTCGTTCATTTCTCGGCCATTCAAAGTGACGGTTATAGAACTCTCGACGAAGGGCAGGAAGTTTCCTTCGACATTATCGAGGGCGAGCGCGGACCGCAAGCAGCCAACGTTAAGAAACTTTAAGCGTTAGAAACTGCGAATATCTTATCTTTAATGACTTGTTTCCGAGGGGCGTTATGTCGGAGGCAAGTCATTTGCATTTGAGCGGCTTTGAAAGCGGCGGAACAATGGATACTTCGTTCCCGTCACTGCCGTAAAGGAGAACAAATTGGATGCAACGTCACGTTGCTCCATGACGGCTCCAATATTTGTAGAGTGATTCTTTTTTGGATAATGAGTTTAGGAAGTGACTTAATGAAATTTGTTTCGTGGAATGTAAACGGCTTGCGCGCCCGGCTCAAGAAAGATTTCATGCCGACGTTTAAAAAGCTCAATGCGGACTTCTTCGCCGTGCAGGAAATTAAAATGCAACAAGGCGAAGCTATCCTTGAGCTTAGCGGCTACAAACAGTTTTGGAATTACGGAGAGCGCAAAGGTTATTCGGGCACGGCGATTTTCTCACGAACGGAGCCGCAAGCCGTCACGTATGGCATCGGTGTTGACGAGTTCGACAAGGAAGGGCGCGTTATCACTCTTGACTTGGGAGAAATTTTCTTCGTTAATGTCTACGTCCCCAATTCACACAATCTGGAATGGCTCGAACGCCGTTTGACGTGGGAGAACGCCTTCCGAGATTATCTGCGCGGACTCGACGAGATTAAGCCTGTGATTGTCTGCGGTGACTTCAACGTTGCTCATCAACCGATTGACTTAAAAAATCCGTCGTCGAATCATCACAGCGCGGGATTCAGCAATGAGGAGCGCGGCAAGTTCACTGAGCTTTTGAATGCGGGCTTCGTAGATATTTTTCGCCGCCGCAATCCCACGTTGACGGGGGCTTACACTTGGTGGAGCTATCTGAGGAAGGCGCGCTTAACGAACGCGGGCTGGCGCATTGATTACTTTCTAATCTCCGAACGTTTGACGGAACGCGTTGACGCCGTCACGATTGAAAGTGACATCTTTGGTAGTGACCATTGCCCCATAACTTTGACGCTTAAATAAAAAATCGCCGCGTCCACGTCGGAGGCGGCTTTTAATTTATTTGCCCGTCAGCATTTCTAATTCCTCTTGCGTCACCGTCGTCGAGGATATTTTTTTTATCTGTTCGTTCTTAGTCAAAGAAGTTTTCTCTTCGGGCGCGTCTACCGGTTGAGGCGTCGCGTTGCCTTGTCCGTTCTTAGTCAAAGAAGTTTTCTCTTCGG
>CAMNLS010000065.1 GCA_946543495.1 uncultured Selenomonadales bacterium
TAAAAGCGCGGCGCATTTTCACTAGCCCATAAAGTTGAATGTATTCGTATCCGTCATTGGGCTTATCGTCGAAAAATATTTCGGGCACTCGTTCAAAAATATTTGTGCGTAGTACGTTATCATCGGGCTTTTGAAGTTTGCTAAGAAGTTCGGGACGTTCGCTAAAAAATTTTTCCGAGAACTTGTAAGCAATGGGCGTGTAAACAATTTCGCTGAGCGGGCGGAAGTTCGGATTATCGACGACAACTTTTTTATGAAT
This sequence comes from uncultured Selenomonadales bacterium, assembly GCA_946543495.1. Classification (GTDB taxonomy): domain Bacteria; phylum Bacillota; class Negativicutes; order Selenomonadales; family Selenomonadaceae; genus Quinella. Next base: position 260 of record CAMNLS010000065.1, read on the forward strand.
TGATTTGAGTTCGTCAAAGGGAATGAACGTGCCGATTGCCCCAAAGTCTTCAGCCTCGTCGCGAAGAGTAATAGCCACGCCGCCTTTGATGTCCACGCCCTTAAAATATTTCTTCGCGTCGGGCGCGTAGTCAAGAACTTTAAAGTGCGGGTCGCTAAGCATGCGTTGATTAAAATCTTTGGGCGTCTGTCCAGCATTAGCAAGAAACCGCGCAGGTGTTATTAATTCGACTTTCTCTCCGACCTTGTACGCCGCCTCCATGAATTTATTATAGACGGGCGGTTGTCTGCCGTTGTTTTCTGTTTCTTCTTGATAAGGCGGGTTGCCAATCACAAAATCGAATTTCATATCAGAACCTCCTAAAAGAAATGAATCGCCGCTATTCCAATCCGTCACGTCTTCAAACAAACTAATCATCACGGGCGGCGGCTTTAATATATCGGTCTGCCAAAAGTTGTGGCTGATAATCTCGGCGACCTCTTCAAGTTCAGCGGCTGAACAATCGCCAACGAATTCTGCGACCGTGAGCAAGACATTGGCGCGGGCAATCAAAAGGCTATCGCTTAGCAGTTCGCAACCGTAGACGCTTTGCACTGCTTGACGCGCCCAAATAAACTTGTCGACGTTGGCGGGAATGCGGCGCAGTTTTCTATCAAGGACACCTGCGCGGTCATTGCTGGGAATAAGTTCGCCCGATTCAGCGTCATAACGATTGGTAATGAACGGAGCCTCGCCGCAAGCAATCTCAAGCCACCGCGAATCAATCTGCCCGTCGTCGAGCGCGTCAACCATGAACTTAACGACGTGACTTGGCGTGAAGACTTCGGCATTAGTTCGCGTGCGCAAAAGTTTTTCGGCGTCGGATTTAAGGGCGCGGGGCTTAGGAAACTCTTTAATCGTCAAATCGCGCATGAGTATTGGCAGGACAGCTTTAATCGGCGGCACGTCGAAGTCAATCATAAAGCTCCTCCAAAAGCTCGGCAAGTTTATCGTCCTTAGCAGCGGCAAGGGCGTCAGCCTTTTTAAGATTGTGCTTGTCGATTTCAATTCCGAAGCCCAAGATATAATTCGTGGCGATAAGATAAATAATTTCGGTCGGCGCAAGCCCGTACACCTGCTTAGCAAAGATATGATTCAGACGCTCCACCTTATCGGGGAACAATGCCTTAAGCTTAGGACTGCGATAAAGCCGCTTGACGATTTCGGCGACGAATAAGCCGCTCTTCATGTACAAATCAATAAAAGTTTCGTCGGGGTCGTCAAAGTAATTGGGATACTCCGCCTCCAACAGGTCGCACATATAACGGACGGTTTCTTTGGGCGTGAATATTTGATTCGTGCGTTGGGGCGGTATGTAGTCGAAAATATCTTCAGCTTGCGACTCGTCGAAGTAGTTGGCAAGCTTGCGGCGCAAGTTAAGGAACTCTTTAACGGCGTCATCGAAGGTCACGGGGTCGAAGAGCTTTCCCACGTCGCGAAGATATCGGAACTGCTCAAGCGTGATGCTGGTCAGCTCTTGAAAGACTTCGTCGGGGATAATCTTATCGAATGTGGCAAGCGTGGCGGGCTTATCAATATCGCCGTAAGCCATGAGGAACGCGGGAATTGTTCTTGAAAAGCCGCGCAGTCGGTCGCGTATGTCATCTTCGACGGAATTTTTCTCGCGCTCTTGGATTTTCGTTTCGACGCTCTCAATGATAGTTTCTTCCGCAGATTTCATGAACTCGTTAATTCTGATAGGCAACTCCTCTTGAAATTTTTTCTCTGCCGCCTGCTTGAGGTTATCGAACTCGTTATTGATTTCGGCAATGGTGCGCCCGCTTTCCACACGATTTTTTAAAGCCTCGTCGCGTTTACGTTCAAGATTTATTTGGTCGAGCTTGTGATTCTCAAAAGTCTTATCGATAAGATTAACCGCTGCCTCGTTGCGTTGTTTCTCCAACTTCTTGCGTTCGCCGCTCTTGAGGTCTTTGCCGTAATTCGCCTGCGCGGTGTCGAGGGTTTGTTTAATCGCGTCCTTGATAAGCTTTTTAACTTCGCGGGCTTCCGGCTCAACCTCTTTATAAACCTTATCGCCGAAGAGTTCCTTAGCCTTGCCGATGATGTGTTCTTTAGGTAAAGAAATTTCGCCGTCGTCGTCAAGGAAGAGCTTATCGGCGGCGGCGGTCACTTCGGCTTGAAGATTAATTTCTTCCTTCGTGACGGCGGGCAACTGGGAAATAATCTTTGCCACTTCGGCGGAGGCGTTGAAGACGTGCGAAATATTTTGAAAGAGGAAGTCGCTCATAAAGCCGCGCCGCACAACTTCAAGCGAACGAATCTTGCGCGGAATCGACAAAACTTTTTCGGCGTCAAGTTCGATAAGCTCGCCGCCCTCGTCCTCGCCGATAACAGGGAAGAAGTTCAACAGTTCACGAATATTTTTTTGCCGCTGTTCAGAATCGCCGCGCCCGCCGCTCGTATCGTCAGCCAAGTCATTGGCGAACGCCTCATAAATCATCAACGTTCGCGCCGGGTCGAAGTCAAAGACGTAAGCATTTTCCTTGCGCAGGAATTTGCCGCCGCGTTTGAACATGCAAGGGTTTTGCGCTCGGAACGCCGCCTGAATATAAAGCGCGGGGCTTTGAACGTTCGCAAGCATTAATACACCTGTCCATTCGGGAATCGTCACGCCCGTTGTCAGCTGCCCGACTGAAAGCGTTATCGTCCGCTCGTGTTTCTTTATCGCGTCAATGACTTTGTTGTAAGCTTTTTTAATTGCGTCGTCGTCCTCAAGTTTGCCGTCGCCCGCCGCCAATATAATTTCGTAATCGCGGAAGGTCGGGTGCGCTTTAAGCTTAGCGGCAAGAGCGCGGGCACTGTCAACGCGATTTAACAGCCAAAACGTATGCCGCAATTCGTCGCGCAGTTCGGGCGTTGAGAACGGAAATTTTTTCTGCGTCGTCAAAGCGTCAAGGAATTTATCAACCGACGATTCATAATTGAACTTGCCTTTATTATCGGTTGAGAAAAACTCGTTAAGGTCGAAGGCGTATTCAACCGACTCGCCGTCCACGTCGACGCCGCGTTTCAATTCGTCGCGAACAATCTCCGACATCTGATAAGTATAAAGATTAAGGCGCGGCATTTCGGCGTAGGGATTCTCCACTTCGACATCAGCCCAAGAAGTCTTGTGCTCTTGCTCATCGGCGTAAGTCCAACTAAAAATCGCGTCTTGCGGAAATTTATTCTTAGCCAGTGCTTTAAACGGCGTGCCTGATAAATGCAACGTAAACTTCCGCTTAATCCTGTCGAAGGCGATATCCGTCTTGAAGGTGTCAACGCCCTCGTGCGCCTCGTCGACAACCAAAATATCCCAAGTTATGTCCGCGACCTCAGCAAGCTTATCAAATTCGCCGCCGAAATATTTTGAGCCTTTCAAGTCCTGCAAGCTCACGAATTCAATACAGCGGGCGTCTTCGTGATTAATCAATTCATTCTTGAAATCTTCGCGGCTTAAGACATAAGACTTGCCCTTGAGCGCGTCGACCTCACTAACAAACAGCCAATCACCGCCGCCCATGAACTTTACGTAGTCATCGTACCAGGAATTAGCTAAGGCAGGGCGATTCGTCAAAATCAACACGCTATGCACGTCTGCACGCTTGCAAAAGTCGTAAGTCGCTAAAGTCTTGCCGAAACGCGGCTTTGCATTCCAAAGGAACTGTCCGTCCGTGTGCTCACGAAAATATTTCGGCGTCGTTTCCACCGCTTGATTTTGTTCGCCGCGCAGAGTGTATGGTCTCGACAAAAGATTTTTCAGTATGCCGCGATTGCCCCTGAAGTCGTAGAAATGTTGATGAGCCTTATCGCTTTTGACTTCAAACCACTCCAAATTATTTTTTATGCCGAGCTTGCGCAGGTAAGCATGAAAGTCTTTGTCGCTGAACGCGTCAAACGTGCCGTCCTCGTAGACCGCGTTGCCCTTCCACTCCAATTTATAAATAATGCCCGCCGTCTGTGTCTGTTCTTTTATCCGCGTTTCCACGTCGCGTTCTGTGTAGCCGATTTTAGTCCAGCCCTCATGATACGTCACGCCCGGCGTCGTGTAGGCGTAAATCATCGGTGTAACTTTGCGGGCGGTGTTTATCCTAATCTTCATTTGACTCCCTCCAAATAATTCTTTACTGCCTCAACGAACTCTGCCGCGTGATTATATTGTTCCTCTGCCTCTTCACGCGACGCAAAAACAAAATCCTCATAATCGCAGTCGTTCCTGAACCTGAACGCCGCCCCTATATAATCGTAAAACTTAACGTCGAAAATGCCCGCCTTGATGTATTCGCGACGAAAGTAGCTGATAACCGCCGAATGTTTCTTGAAGTCAATATTTCTTTCCGCAAGCAAGGCACGGATTGCCGTAAAAATCGCGTAATATGAGCGGTTAATTGAATCTTTGAAGTTGCCGTTGTCTATCATAAATCTTGTTGTTATAACTCGTTCAGCGGCAAGCCCCAAACGATATTTGGCGTATTCATTCAAGGCGGATTCCCTCCTTGCGTATGTTTTTGTAGTAGCCCGATTCATTTTTATATTTCTCAAAGTCAACGGCGGGAATTGCCGTCGGCGAAGTCAGCACGTCGAATTCCAAGTCAATTTTGTTTGCATCACTCCAAAGCTGCCAACGCTTTTTCTGCACGTCGAGACGCTTGCCCTTAACGATAGCCGCGAAGTCTATATCCGAATCTTCGTCGTAATCGCCGCGTGCATATGAGCCGTAAAGATAAATAGCCTCAATGTCGTCGCCGTATGCCTTGCGATATGCCGCCACCACCCGCCGACAAATTTCCTCCATGTGCGGCATTGCATTCATTCAACTCATCTCCTTAACGTGACTTTCAATGAATTTAATCTCCGCGTCGTCCAAACCGTATTTGCGATAAAGTTGCCCGTCAACGTCGCCGCCCCAATCAATATCGCTCGTCGCTGGGTTGAAGTCTTGCATTGGCACTTTTGCCCATGTTGCCGGCGGATTATCTTGCGTAACCTTAAGAATGCCCAACATAGCGCGGCAAAATTTGCTCTTTATATATGCTAAGCAAGAGTCCGCTTCCGCCTCCGTATCGAACGCTCCGACGCTCATAAAGGTCTGGGTGCTGCCGACAAGCGGCGAGCCGACAAGCGGCGTACTAACCACTTCACCCAACGCACCCGACCCATTGGCTTTTGGAATTAAAATCTTCCACTTATCTAACAGCGTGGGCGCGTTCACATATTCGCGGCGAATCCACTTGTAAACCCGATTGTTTTTTATCAAGCCGAGAATCTTAACGTATTCGTGTCCGTCGTCTGGTTTAGTCGTAAAAAATAGTTCTGGCACACGGTCAAAGATATTTGTGCGTAAAGCGTTGTCGTCAGGCTTTTGAAGTTTGCTAAGCAGTTCAGGACGTTCGCTGAAAAATTTTTCCGACAGCTTGTAAGCTATTGGCGTGTAAATAATTTCGCTAAGCGGGCGGAAGTTCGAATTATCGACAACAACCTTTTGATGAATGGTCTTGAGTTCGTCAAAAGGAATGAACGTTCCAATCGCTCCGAAGTACTTAGTCTCGTCGCGAAGAGTGATAGCCACGCCGCCTTTGATGTCCACGCCTTTAAAATATTTGGTCGCCTTGGGCGCGTAGTCGATAACCTTGAAGTGCGGGTCGCTTAGCATACGTTGATTGAAATCTTTAGTTGTCTGCCCCGCATTGAACAGGAACCGTGCAGGAGTGATTAACTCCACCTTAACGCCGACCTTATAAGCCGCCTCCATGAATTTATCGTAAACGGGCGGTTGCCTAGCGTTGTCGTCCTTTTCTTCTTGATAGGGCGGGTTGCTGATGACGAAATCGAATTTTTTCATGGTGTTCCCTCCGAAAGTAAATTTTCTGCCGCCGTCTTGCCAATCCCTAATCTCTGGCGCGAACAGTCCATTATCCTTTGTGCCGTCTAGCTGAAAGAAATTCCAGGCGATAATCTCGGCAAGCTCCGCCAAATCGCTATCGCTGAAGTCGTCTAAGCAATCGGCAACAGTCAGCAAGACATTGGCGCGGGCAATCAACAAGCTGTCGCCTTGAAGCTCGTAGCCGTAGACGCTTTGGACGGCGCGTTTTGCCTCGTCGAAATTTTTAGCGGCGCGCAGTTTACGGTCAAGGACGCCGACGCGGCGTTCAGCGGGAATGAGTTCGCCCGATTCAGCGTCATAACGATTGGTAATGAACGGAGCCTCGCCGCAAGCAATCTCCAGCCACGTTGAATCAATCTGCCCGTCGTCGAGCGCGTAAACCATGAACTTAACGACGTGACTTGGCGTGAAGACTTCAGCGTTTGTTCGTGTCCGCAAAAGTTTTTCGGCGTCGTCCTTGAGGGCTCGCGGCTTAATCG
>CAMNLS010000066.1 GCA_946543495.1 uncultured Selenomonadales bacterium
AAAAGCCGCGCTTTGAATTACTGATTGACAAATACAACGGATTCGTATAACTTAAGCAAGACGGCGTAACCGTTGAGGAGGAGATTAAATGTTTGAAAATAACGCCATCTGTAAGTTGCTGAACATCAAGTATCCAATATTTCAAGGCGGCATGGCGTGGATAGGGACTGCAGAGCTTGCCTCAGCGGTATCGAACGCGGGCGGCTTGGGACTTATCGGCGCGGGACACATGCCCCCCGACGTTTTGCATAAGGAAATTCAGAAATGCAAAGCTTGGACTGATAAGCCGTTCGGCGTGAATGTAATGCTTATGTCGCCATTCGTCAAAGAGGTTATGCAACTCATGGTTGAAGAGCGCGTGCCGGTCGTTACGACGGGCGCGGGCAATCCGGGCGAATATGTTCCCGCGCTTAAGGAAATCGGCTCGAAGGTCATTCCGGTCGTTGCAAGCGTCGCATTGGCTAAACGTCTGGTCAAAGGCGGCGCGGACGCGGTCATTGCTGAAGGTTGCGAATCGGGCGGACATATCGGCGAAATTTCTACTATGCCACTTGTCCCGCAGGTCGTCGACGCGGTTGATGTTCCTGTTATCGCGGCGGGCGGCTTTGCTGATTCGCGAGGCATCGTCGCGGCGTTTGCACTCGGCGCAAGCGCAATTCAAATGGGCACGCGCTTTGTCCTCAGCAAAGAATGCATTGCCCACCCGAATTATAAAAATCTCGTGCTCAAAGCTAAGGACAGGTCGACGGTCGTAACGGGCAGGACTACAGGTCACCCCGTCAGAGTCTTGGCTAATAAACTCACGCGGACTTATCTTGAAATGGAAGCAAACGGCGCGTCGGTCGAGGAACTTGAAGCACTCGGCGCGGGCGCACTTCATAAAGCGACGCATGGCGGCGACGTGGAGAACGGCTCGGTTATGATTGGGCAGATTTCTGGTATGCTCGACGACATTAAGCCCGTCAAAGAGATTATCGACGACATTGTAAACGGTATCGGCGGCGTCGTTGAAAATGTTCAGAGCAAATGGAGCTGATGATATGAAGACGGCTTTTATTTTCCCCGGACAAGGCGCGCAAGCAGTCGGCATGGGCAAGGACTTCTATGACAACTTCGACGCGGCAAGGAAACTCTTCGACGAGGCGGACGACGCTTTAGGCTATTCGATTAAGCGCATGTGCTTTGAAGGCTCGGAAGACGACTTGAAGTTGACGGCGAACACTCAGCCCGCGATTTTGATTGTAAGCGTCATCGTTAATGAGTTGCTTAAGGCGGAAGGCGTCGAAGCTCAAGTGGCGGGCGGTCACAGTCTCGGCGAATATTCCGCGTTGGTGGCGGCTGGCTCGTTGAAGTTCAAAGACGCGGTTGTATTGGTTCATAAGCGCGGGCAATTCATGCAAGAGGCTGTTCCTGTCGGCGAAGGTTCAATGGCGGCGATTATCGGACTCGACGACGACACGATTATAAAAACCTGCGCGGAAGTCGGCGAGGTTCAAGCGGTCAACTTCAACTGTCCTGGTCAAACGGTCATAGCTGGCAAGGCGGCGAGTGTTGAAGCGGCTGTTGATAAACTCAAGGCGGCGGGCGCAAAGAAAGCTGTCGTTCTTCCCGTGAGTGCACCTTTCCATTCGACGTTAATGGCTCCGGCTGCTAAGAAACTGGCGGCGGAACTTGATAAGGTCGAAGTCAACGACGCGGCTTTTCCTGTAGCGTCTAATTTCACGGGCGAGCTTGAGACTTCAGCGGCTGATATCAAACGTAACCTTGTGGCGCAGGCTGATAATCCGGTTAAGTGGATTGCGTGCGTGGAGGCAATGAAGAACTTCGGCGCGGAAACTTTCATCGAGTGCGGACCCGGCAAGACCCTTTGTGGTTTCAATCGTCGTATCGATAAAAAGATTAAAAGCCTCAACGTCGAAGACATCGAGAGCTTGAATAAAACTCTTGCCGAACTCAAAGCATAAAAGGCTAATGAAGACGATAAAATTTATTTTAATCTGCGCGGCTCCGGTCGCGGGATTTTTTTTGAGTTTAATTAATGGCTCGGTCGAGATTTCGTCCGCGCAAATTTTTTTTGGCGTCGAGGACGAAACGAAGCGGCAGATACTTGAGAATATACGTTTGCCCCGAACAATCGTTGCGGTGCTTGTCGGCGTGAATCTGTCACTATCTGGCGCAATCCTTCAAGCCGTCATGAAGAATCCGCTAGCAGACCCGCACATCATCGGCATATCGTCGGGCGCGGGCTTGTTCGGGATAGCCGTCATGATGATTGCGGGCGACGCAGGCGCATTGGTGACGCCGGCGGCTTTTATCGGGGCAATGCTCGCGGCGGCGTTGATTTATCTTCTGGCGTGGAAGGACGGCATAAGACCAATCAGGGTTATCTTAGCGGGCGTGGCAGTCAGTGCGTTCTTGGGCGCGGGAATATCGGCGTTGCTCATCTTCTACAGCGATAAAGTTCACGGCGCATTACTCTGGATGGTCGGCGGCTTATCGGCGCGCAGCTGGCAACACGTCGAAATTTTATTGCCGTATTCAATCGCGGGAACGTTGGCGACTTTTTTAGCGGCAAGACATCTGAACGTCCTGCAACTCGGCGACGAAGTAGCAACGGGCTTAGGCTTGCGCGTCAATCTCGTTCGGACGGTCTTAACGGCGATTGCGGCACTGTTAGCGGCGTCGGCGGTGTGTGTCGTCGGCTTATTAGGATTCGTCGGCTTAATCGTCCCGCACACCACGCGATTAATTCTCGGCTCGGACTATCGGTTATTACTGCCTGGCGCGGCGTTATTGGGGGCGGCAGTCGTCACGATAAGCGACACCTTTGCACGAACAATCTTTGCGCCGACTGAACTGCCCGTCGGAATCTTAATGGCGATGCTTGGTGCGCCGTTTTTTTTATACTTGTTGAGGCGCGAGCTATAGCAAGCGTGACGCTTGACCCAGCGGTCGCGCTTGAGTCATCGATACAGTCGGAGCTTGTAGCCGCGTTCGTTGCGAACGTTCACCAGTTCACGTCCGCCGCATGCGCATTGCTACTTGCGTAAAGTGGAGAAGATTGAATCATGAACTTATTGGCTGAAAATATTTCCGTAACAATCGGCGACAAAGAAATCTTGCGCGACGTGAGTTATAACTTTCCTTCGGGCAAGCGCACGGCGATTATCGGACCAAACGGCGCGGGCAAGTCCACGTTGCTTAAGGCTCTTTGCTTACTCAATGAAAAATTCTCCGGCGTCGTCAAACTTGACGGCAAGGATATTCGCACGCTCGGCAGAAAAAATTTGGCGCGGGTAATGGCAATCCTCCCTCAGGAACGCGATGCTCCTCAAGATACAACCGTTAAACAGCTTGTATCGTTTGGACGCTTCCCACATAGAAAATTCTTCGGCGGCACGACCGTTGAAGACGACGCGGCGATTGCTAACGCCCTCGAACTTACTAAGCTCACGGACTTTGCTAATCGTCAAGTCGTCTCGTTATCGGGCGGCGAACGTCAACGTGCTTGGCTGGCAATGACTTTAGCACAGCGTCCGAAGATTTTACTTCTCGACGAGCCGACGACTTACCTTGACATCGCTCATCAACTTGAAGTCATGGACATTATCGCCGACGTTAATCGAAGGTTTGCTACGACGATTATCATGGTCTTGCACGACATCAATCACGCACGGCTTTATAGCGACGACGTTTTAATTATCAAAGACAAGAAGATTTACGCGGCGGGCGACCCGATAAAAATTTTGACGGCTCAAACGCTCGGCGAAGTCTTCAACGTGACGGCGGACACTTTCACGAACGCGGCGGGCAACGAAATTATTTTTCCGATAAGGAGGGAGACCGGTGGGCTTTGAATTCAAATTAACTGATGAAGTCACTTACGTTAAAGGCGTGGGACCTCGTAAGGCGGCTTTGCTTGAGAAATTAAATATCTTCACGAAGTATGACCTCTTAACGCATTACCCGCGCACTTACGAGAATCACAGTAGCTTAACTGATATTTGCGACATCATAGAGGGCGAGACCGTTTTAATTGTCGGCAGGCTTTCTAACATAACTTCACGCGAAGCACGCGGCTTGACGATTATAAATGCATATCTGGCAGACGAGACGGACTATATTAAGCTGACGTGGTTTAATCAAAAATATCTGCTGAACAAGCTAAGGGAAGGTATGCGGCTCCTTGTTATCGGCAAGGCGAAGTATGACAAGTGGGCGGGCGGGCTTGCAATGAGTCAAATACAAAATTTTACGATACTTGATGAGTATGAGGAGCCGCCGCTCGGAATCACGCCGATTTACCCCGCGACCGCCGCCATAACGCAAAATGTCTTGCGCACGGCGATTAAAAACCTTTTGAACTCAATGCCGACGCTCAAAGAAATACTTCCGCAAGAAATATTACAATCGCAACAGCTAATCGGACTCGATGAGGCGATGCGCGCAATTCATTTCCCGCGAGACTTTTTGGAACTCAACCAAGCAAGACGGCGTTTAGCCTTCGACGAACTGTTTTTGATTCAATGCGGGCTAATGTTAATCAAGCGGCAGACTCAAGACGAACGACTCGGCATAAGTCACAAGAAAAACGGCGCACTCGTCAAAGCCGCACTAGAAAAATTGCCTTTTGAACTGACTAACGACCAGAAAAAAGTTTTCCGCACAGTCTCAAAGGATATGGAAAGCAAATTGCCAATGCGTCGACTGATTCAAGGTGACGTTGGCTCCGGTAAAACAGCCGTTGCATTGTTGGCACTGGTTAAGACGGTAGAAAACGGTTTTCAAGGGGCGTTCATGACTCCGACGGAAATTTTAGCCGTTCAGCACTACGAAAAGTTTTCTAAACTGCTCAATGACTTGGGAATTCGTGTCGGACTTCTAAGCGCGAAGGTTACACGCTCAAAAAAGCTCAAGGAAGAAATTTATCAGCAAATCGCCGCGCACGAACTCGATATAATCATTGGAACGCACGCATTGATTCAAGAGGACGTGCACTTCGCGAAGCTCGGACTTGTCGTAACTGATGAGCAACATCGTTTCGGCGTGAATCAACGCTTAACGCTCGAAAAAAAATCCGACGCCGTGCCCGATATGCTCGTCATGACCGCGACGCCAATCCCGCGCACAATGACCTTGACTGTTTACGGCGATTTAGACGTTTCATTGATAAAGGAACTGCCGCCGGGTCGCAAGCCGATAAAGACCGAGGCTAAGAACATTCGTAGCCGCAAGAAAGTTTATGAACTCGTCCGCGCAGAGATTTTAGCTGGTCGTCAAGCTTACGTGGTGTGCCCGCTGATTGAACGGAGCGAATCCGAACAACTTGCAGACATTGAGCCAGCTGAAGAAATGTTCGACATGCTGAGCAACGGCATTTTCCGCGATATTCCCTGCGCACTGCTTCACGGCAAGATGAAACCGCGCGATAAAGATGAGATTATGGAAAAGTTCCGCGACGGCGAAACGAAATTGCTCGTGTCGACGACGGTTATTGAAGTTGGCGTCGACGTTCCGAATGCAAGCGTTATGGTCGTCGAACACGCGGAACGTTTCGGGCTGGCTCAACTTCATCAACTGCGCGGGCGTGTAGGACGCGGCGCGGAGAAGTCTTACTGCATTTTGATTAGCGACAGCACCGCGAACGTTGCCAAAGCGCGTTTGAAGATTTTGGAGACGACGCAGGACGGTTTTAAGCTTGCCGAAGAGGATTTGAAGCTTAGAGGCCCCGGACAATTCTTCGGCGAGGCTCAACACGGCTTGCCCGACCTCAAGATTGCTGACGTGTTCCGCGACTTGGAAATTTTGATTCAAGCCCGCGACGCCGCCGAGAAATTCATCACCGACGACGATAACTTAAACTACTTCGCGAGCCTGCGTGAAAATCTTGCGTTGGCTTACGGCGACAAGTTCAATCAAATCACTGCCAACTAAAAAATCCCCGACTCATCATCGGGGATAATTTTTTTACTGATTAGGCGTGGCGGTCAAGGTATTCAAGTTGCCGTCGGACGTTAGAGAAAATTTTATGTCGCCTTTGACGACGGAGCCTGTAGAACCTTCCGCCGTAAGCTCGTCTACTAAAGTTTTCGGGTCGACATCAGGCGCAATACTCTTCACGAACGACGATAACAGCAAGACAGTAAATAATGACTCGTCATTTTCCTCTGGCGTCGTGAAACAAAAGTTCAATGCCGTAAAATTGCCGTCATCGGCGCAATTCGCAACAACCATCACGCGATAATCGCCAAACATGTTCGCGAAGGTCTTGCCGATGATTTTATAGTCCTTAATCAAGAATAAATATTCAACTTCTGACACATCATCGCTTTGCATAGCCTCTTTAAGTATCGGAATCATTATGCCGTTGAATTTTTCTTTAAAAGTTTCGGCGTTGAGGTCGAAAGTTGCGGAAATTTGATTTTGTTCGACGTTCACGAAGATATTATCAAGTTGCGTGCGCGTAAATGGGACTGCTTCTACCTGCGCGGACATAATCAACAGCACAAACGCAGTTATAAAAAATTTTTTCATATCAAAGCCCCTTCCGAGCCAGATAATCTTCAAGAATCTTACGTTTAGCGATTTTACCTGTCGAAGTGCGCGGAATCTCTTTAAGCTCGTGAAATTCGCGCGGAATTTTATAGAGGGC
>CAMNLS010000067.1 GCA_946543495.1 uncultured Selenomonadales bacterium
CACCTCCTTCCAAAATTTTCATGCCTTCAAAAAGCGGCGTAATATTATCATTGCTAAAAATGCTTGTCAAGCCCTTCATGACGCGACTTTGATTTAAAACTCTTCTTTTAGTTGAAAAATTTTTCGCAAAGTCAAAATCACGTCCAAACGCCGTTTAAATGTGCCTGTCGAGTTGGTAGCCGATAAAACTGGTAACGACCTTGCCGAGCTTCTTTTTATCTTCTCGCAGAATAACCTTATCTTCGACTTTCTTTTCAACCTTCTCTGCGACTTTTTCGGCTTTAGGCGGTTCGTCGATTGCTTTCTTTTCTTCTTTAATTTCTTTGACGATTTCTTTTGGAGTGGGCGGCGTCTCTTCAACGGCGGGCGCGTTTATCTTGTTAATCACTTCAAGGAGTTTATCGGGCGTGGTTATCGCGAAGGGAATTTCGATGAATTTTTCCGTCGACGTTATCAGCGACAAAAATTTTGCTCCGTTGATAAATTTCATGTCCGACGCGGCGATTATTAAATTTATTTCTTGACCGCTAAGGATTTCTTCTGCCGCCTTTGTTGAGGTCGCAATTACTATTTCGTGCGGGAAATTCTCTTCGATGATTTTTTGCATGTCTTGTAATGTCTTTTCGTTGTCGCCCAAAAGCAATACTTCTTCCGATTTATCCTCCGCAAGCTTCTTGCTGACGCGTGTAATTAAATCGGCTGGCAAGAACGGTTTCTTAATATAATCTCTGACGCCAAGAGCCATTGCCCTTTGAACTAAATCTTTTTCAACGGTCGCAGTCAACATCATGACAGGAACATTTTTTATCCGTTCGTCGGCGCGAATTTCCGCTAAGGTCTCCATGCCGTCGAATTCTGGCATCATTATATCTAGCAGGACAAGGTTTACGCGTTCAGCACGCAACTTTCTTTCCAAAGCACTAATGCCGTTGTTCATGCCGAACACCTCAAAGGGGAATTATAATCCAAGCCGCGCAGTTTTTCTAATCACTTTTTTTACTTGCGCGACGCTTTCAATGTGCGAAGTAAATGGGAACATGTCAACTGGTTGAATCTTTTTAGTTTGATAACCGAGTTCGCCGAGAATCTTTAAGTCGCGGGCTAACGTTGCGGGATTGCAGGAGACGTAAATAATTTTATCGGGTTGCATTGCGGCGAAGGTCTCAAGAACTTTTTTATCGCAACCGGCGCGGGGCGGGTCAGTAATAATCACGTCGGGCAAGTGCACGGAGTTGGCAAGGCGCGGCATGACTTTAACGGCGTCGCCAACAAAAAATTCAACGTTGCGAATGTTATTCTCGCGGGCGTTTCTCTTAGCGTCGGCAATGGCGGAAGAAATAATTTCTGTGCCGTAAACTCGATGAGCCTTCCACGCCATGAACAGCGAAATAGTTCCCGTGCCGCAGTAGGCATCAATAATCGTTTCGTGTCCGTGCAGTTCGGCGAAGTCAAGCGCGGTTTGATAAAGAACTTCGGCTTGCGCGGTGTTCACTTGGAAGAACGAACGCGCCGAGATATTGAATTTAAGATTGCCTATCTTGTCATGAATGGTCGGTTTGCCGAATAGAACTCGCGTATCGCGACCGAGTATAACATTGTTATGAAAGGTCTGGACGTTCTGTTGAATGCTCGTGACTTCGGGAAGTTCCTTAAGCAGGGCGCGGACAAAATTTTTTTCGTTAGGGAAATTCTTCGTGACGGTGACGAGTACAATCATCAATTCGCCGTTGCAACCGACGCGCCCCATCACATGACGGAGAAAACCTTTGTGCGTGTCCTCATCGTAAGGTTGCAGATTAAACTTTTTAGCGACGTTGCGGACGGCGGCAAGAATTTTATCGTTGCCCGCGTTCTGAATCATGCAAGAAGTCGTATCGATGATTTTGTGACTGCCGCGAGCATAGCAACCGATTCGTAAATTCTTTCCGACGGGGAATTGCATTTTATTACGGTAGCGCAGAGGATTTTCCATGCCGAGCGTCTCGAAGACTTCCACGCCGTCAAGCTTACCAATTCGCTCAATCGCGTCGACGACCTGTTGACGTTTCCACTTTAACTGCGCGGCGTAACTTAAATGTTGAAGTTGACAGCCGCCGCAATCTTTATACAGCGGGCAGAAAGGCTCCACGCGTTCCGAAGAACCTTTGACGACTTCGACGAGCCGCCCGACTGCATAATTTTTTTTGCGCGTTTCAATCTCGGCTAAAACTTCTTCATCAGGCAACGCGCCTTCAACAAAAACGGCGAGACCATCGATTTTGCCGACGCCCTCGCCACTTGAGCCTAAACCATGAATTTTAATTAGCTGTAGCATTACGCATAACCTCTAAATCGACGTTCAGCTGGGCAATCAATTCATCGATGGACGAAAAAATTTTCTCATCGCGCAACTTGCTGATGAAGCTGACGAAAATTTCAACGCCGTAAATATCGCCGCTGAAGTCATCAATAAAAACCTCTAAACGTCGACGCGCCACCTTGAAGGTAGGATTAACGCCGATGTTGGCAATGCCATTAAACAATTTGCCGCGAACCTTAACGCGCACGATATACGCGCCATTAGGGAGCATAGCCCTATGGTCGGCAATTTCGATATTGGCAGTGGGGAAACCGAGCTTGCGCCCGCGCTTGTCGCCGTTTACGACTTGACCAGCGTAAATGAAAGGTCTGCCGAGTAATTGATTAGCGGAAGTCAAATCGCCAGCGGCAATCAATTCACGAATGTGCGAACTGCTAACAGTTTTTCTGTCGACAGTGAACGATTGACAGACTTCAGCTTTAAAACCGAAGCGTTCGCCCTCGCGCAAGAGCATTCGCCCATTACCGCGCCCGAAACGCCCGAAAGTATAATTAGGACCCGTGACGACGTATGCGGGAGTAATTTTATCGCGCAGGAGTTCCAGAAACTCTTCGGGGGATTTGCGGCTGAAATCCTTAGTAAAAGGAATTTCAATGAGCACATCGACGCCCATATCAGAAAAGATATCGCGGCGCAGATTTTTACTGCCAATCATAAGCGGGGCGGTGTCGGGAGCGATGACCGTCAAGGGGTGATTAGAAAAGGTGAAGACAATCGCGGTGCCAGAAATATCATTAGCAACGTCGATAGCGTGACGAATAACGCTAGCGTGCCCCAAGTGAACGCCGTCGAACATTCCGAGCGCGACCACAGGACGCGGATATTTTTTATTTAAGTTAGTGAGTTTCTTTATGATTGTCATGAGCTTAATTAGATTATAAGATTATTAGATAATAAGATTATAAGATAGAAAGTGAACATCTTTTAATCTCTTAATCTCTTAATCTCTTAATCTTTTCATCTTTCTATCTTCTCCTCTCTTTATCTCTTAATCTTTATTTGCAGGAAGATAATTAGAAGTGCTCCGATAAATGCACCAGGAATCAAGCCGTCAAGCCCGCGCATGAATGACATAAAAATTGGCGTGCGCATGTGAGCAAAAGTTTCAACCATAGAGCCTTGCCCAATAGTCGCCGCCATGACCAACGCAAAGCAAATCATCTTCGGGAACTTATTAAGGAAGGCAGTCATTGCCAACATAAATGCGGGGTGACCGAAGAAAATTTCTTTGGAGCGTGGACGAGCGTAGAAAGCTTGCTCAAGCATGGCGCGGATTTTTATTTCAAGCCCCGAAACAGGCATGCCCGAAGTATGACCGCTCCTTGCAATAAGCACGACGACGCCACCAAGCACAATCAGCAACGCAAGCAATGCTTTGACACTGACGGATTTATTAAGCAACTCTTTTAATTGTTGAGTGGCGGGGACGTTGTTTCTAACTTCGTCGACGATGTTAAACCGCTGAAGGAAAGCCACCGCAACTAAGATTAGCGGCAGGATAAAAGTTAATTTAATGCCGCGAAAAATTTCAAATTCCAAGAAGAAAGACACGTCCGAGAGTGCGCCCGATAGATACGCCGCGCCCGCCATTGACATTACGCTTGTAACGAGGAGAGCAAAACCCGAAATCCAAATCAGCTGTAGTGTTGATAAATTATCCTTGAGGCGCATTGCCCGATTCTGAACGCGGACTTTGTATTGAATCACGCGGAGCAAGTCAAGTTGCCAGATTATCGCTAAGGCGGGGAATAAATTAGCACTCATGAACGCCGCAAGTATTCTGACCTTGCCGCCCGCGCCCATTAAGATTGGTATCACGGCGATTATTGCTAAGACCGCGAACAGTTGCAGTTGGAATTTCCGATTGCGATTGAGCCGCCGCGAGATTAAAGACAAGTACAAGACGCCCGCCGCCATCGTGCCGACTATTACCAGTGCCCGCAGAATGAAGTTAGGATAATAATTATCGAAGGTGCTTGCCTTGCCGAAAGTAAAGCCGTCTCGCTCAAGGATTGCGTGAACGTCGCGGAAGTATTTCAAATTCGTTTCAAGCAACGTCATTTCGGGTTCGGGCTTTTCGTAAATGCGCAGAAGATTAATTCGGATATTGCGTTCCCTGTCCGTCGTCGACCAACGATTAACCGCCGCTGACATATCAAGTTTAGGTTGCTCATCTTTAGGAATGGCGTAGAGGCGTGCCACGTGGTCTTTGCCGATTGAATTGGCGAGATAATCCATGCCCAGTTGCGGATAAAATTTGAGTTGGGTAAAGTGTTCAATCACGCCGAAAGTTAATTTACGTTGTGTGAAGTTGCTAGCCGTCAAATCAAGGAAATTCGACGCACCTAAAACCTCTGGCCCGTCGAAAACGATTTCTGATATGGGATAATATTCGATTCTGTCGAAAAAGAATCGAACGTTCTCGGCGGTGCACTTCTGAAAGTTCATTGGGCGGGCAAGGATATTAAATCCACTGGCGCGGGCTTTATTCATCTCGTCATGCGGCAAGCCCAAAGGCATTTTCATTAGCTCGCCGAATTGCGCTTTGACCTCGATAACTTCAATTCCGCCGACTGAAAAAATTTTAACGCGCTCCGCTCCCAAACGTTGATAAAGGGCTTCCTTTGTATCGTAATAGCTTTCCAAATCGCCGCCGATGACGTAAACGCAATTAGGCGCGATGAGGTCGAATTCAATCGTCTGCCGCCAAAGTTCGTTATTAAGCGTGCCGCTCTGATAGTTCGCTAAGATTTCACTGCCCGCCAACGTAAAAACTTTTCCTGAACGCGCAAGTTTTTCAAGTGACGAATCATAAATGGCAAGGGAAGTTATGCCCGCCTCTTTGACTTGCCTTAAAACGTCGTCAAATTCCAAGCCTTCGCGCTCGGCAAGGTCAATGACATTTTGATAATCAATCGCCATGTCGACTTGCATATTTTCCGACTCGACGAAGTGACGTTGCCCAGCGATAATCAATGCGGCGAACAATCCTAAACAGATGATGATTATAAGCGTTCTGTTGTAAACAAATTTCTTCATAACTTAATTTCGCGTCGCCGTAACGAACGTTTCACCCTCTCGCATTTCGACCGTCCTGAATTGCATACCGAACGGCATTTTAACTCGTTCAGTCAGATTAAAGTCGTGCATGAACTTATCAAGATTGACGCGGCGCAAGACGGCGTTTTCAATGTTAAGGTTATTCATTTGGAAGAAAAGGTCGCCGTCACGAGCAACGATTTTTCCTCCGATTTGAACATCTGCTTCACGTCCGAGAATTTTAATCTTGCCCGCCGCTCTAATCTCTTCGGGTTTCATGACGACTTGCGGGTCTTTTAATTGGTCAACCTTTTGCGCAAGGAAATCTCTAAGGGCGTCTTCGGTAATAAGTCCGCTTAGTTCAAGACTGCCCGCCGATTTCAAAACGCGGTTGGTGTGTTCTTCGCGGCTTATGCCGTCGGTCGGCAAGAGCAGTTCTTTAATATCAATATGAATCGTCGTTCCGTCAAGCACAGCTTGCTTGAGGTTTAAGTCGCCAATCGTGGCGTTATCGGCTGTGCAATGAATTTTATCAATGTAGCCTAACGACATCTTTGCACTCGGCAAGGCGTCAAGTGACAACGTAACAGCTTGCGCCTTCGTCAGCTGAACGACTTTATCTTTAAGATAGTTCGTCAAAGCACGTGGCACAGCGAATTGAACGAAGGCACCTGCGGCAATCAGCAGGACGACTATCGCGGCTAAAAATTTTTTCATCGTTAATACCTCTTAAATCTTAACGTTAGCTTTGGCGGCAAGGAAGGCGCGAATAAACGGGTCAATCTCGCCGTCCATGACAGCTTGAACATTACCAGTCTCCTCGCCCGTGCGAAGGTCTTTAACCAGCTTGTACGGTTGGAAGACGTAGGAGCGAATTTGACTGCCCCATTCAATTTTCTTTAAGTCGCCTTCAAGCCCAGCAAGCTCCTGTTCTTTTTTCTCAAGTTCAAGCTCGAAGAGTTTAGCGCGTAGCATTTTCAAGCAACGTTCGCGGTTTTGAATCTGCGAACGCTCATTTTGACATTGAACGACGATACCTGTTGGAATATGCGTCATGCGAACGGCGGAGGAAGTTTTATTAATGTGCTGACCGCCCGCGCCGCTTGCCCGATAAGTATCAACTCGAACGTCTGCCATATTTATATCGACTTCAACCGCGTCATCAATTTCCGGCATGATATCGCACGCGCTGAACGACGTATGACGCCGCGCATTTGAATCGAACGGCGAAATT
>CAMNLS010000068.1 GCA_946543495.1 uncultured Selenomonadales bacterium
GGCACGCCGAGAGCTTGAACGTTGCAACCTCCGCCGCAATCATTTTATCTGAAGCCGTCAGGCAGACAAGAATTTTATCAGCATGAGCAAGAAGATAATCACATGCACCGCCGCCACCGCGATTATCGCCCGAATGCCCCAACGTAACCAAGCCATTGCGTCACCTCCTCAGTAAAACACTTCTTGCAAGCACAGCCCACAAGCCGGAGCCGTCGCGGGAACAAGGCTCCTGTCGCGGGCGTCGAAAATCTCTTTGAACTCGGCAAGCGTCATCCTGCCACGACCGACGGCTACGACTAGCGCAACGATATTCCTTGCCATGTGATAGAGGAAGCCGCTCGCGTGAATTTTTATCGTCAAGCAGTCGCCGCCGAAGAGATTTTCCCCGAAGACCTCCGCCGCGTAAATCGTGCGTATCGGGCTCATGTTAGGAGCACCGCCCGCCGCCCTGAAGCTCGAATAGTCATGCGTGCCGATTAGGACGTTCAAAGCCGCGCCCATTGCCTCAACGTCAAGCGGACGGAAGATATGCCAAGCAAAACGATTGACAAAAGGATTGGACGCCGCGCCGCGCAGGATTCTGTAGAGATAAATTTTGCTCTTCGCGCTGTGGAGTGCGCTGAAGTCTCTAGCTACCTCACGAGCCTCACGAACGACAATATCACTCGGCAAAACGCAACTCGCCGC
This sequence comes from uncultured Selenomonadales bacterium, assembly GCA_946543495.1. Taxonomy (GTDB): domain Bacteria; phylum Bacillota; class Negativicutes; order Selenomonadales; family Selenomonadaceae; genus Quinella. Next base: position 688 of record CAMNLS010000068.1, read on the forward strand.
GATAGGAATCTTATCAACGTCGATTCGTCCGTCCGTGAAGAAGTTGACGACTTGCCCTAAGGCATGAACCCCCGCGTCCGTTCGACCTGCCGCCGCTAACTCTATCTTGTCGCCGAAGATTTTTTCAAGCCGCTCCTCCAAAACATTTTGCACGGCAACTCGCGGCGGGCTTTGCCATTGAAAGCCGTTGTAGTTCGTGCCGTCATAGGCAACCGTCAACGCAATATTCCGCCGTCGAAGTTTCATATCCTGCTTGTGTTCATGCCTCATAAATCAAACCTCCAACCGCCGCGCAGATTATAATCACGAACGCCGCCGCGCAATAATCCAAGTTCGTCAAGCGTAGTTGTTTCATGTGCGTCCGTCCTTCGCCGCCGCGATAACAACGCGCCTCCATTGCCATAGCTAAATCCTCCGCCCGTCTGAAGCTCGACAGGAACAGCGGAACCAATATCGGAATCATCGCTCGCAATCTTTTTATAAAGCCGCCCAACTCAAAGTCCAGCCCGCGTGACTTCTGCGCCTTGATAATTTTATCCATCTCCTCAATCAGCGTCGGCACGAATCGAATTGCTATCGTCATCATCATTGCTAGTTCGTGTGAGGGCACGCCGATTTTCTTCAGGGGCGATAAAAGTTTTTCTGTAGCGTCAGTGAGTTGCAATGGCGAAGTCGTGAACGTAAGCAGGCTCGACAACACGATTAACAGCACCAGCCGCAAGCTTATCTGCACGCCGTATATTATTCCTTCCGTCGTCACTTTGAACACGTAAACTTTTGCTAATACTTCGCCGTCGTGACTAACGAAGTGAATCAGTAGCGTGAACAGAATTATCCAGCTGAGCGGCTTGACGGATTTTAAGACTGTAAGCGGCGGCACCTTCGATAAAAAAATTAAGCCCGTCGTTAAGACAGTCAACGCGAGATATGCCGCCCAACCTTGCGCCGCGAAAATCACAATCAGCAACGCGAACACTGAAATTATTTTAGTGCGCGGGTCGAGGCGGTGCAGTATCGATTGACCTGGAAAGAATTGTCCAAGCATTATGTCCTGTAACATTCACATCACCAAAAAAATTTTAAGCAACGCCCTTTGATTCGTCAAGTAAAAAAACAGCCCGCGCACATGACGCGAGCCGTTTTATCTTTTAGACTAACTGCCTAAGAATTATTTTCCGAAGTAACGATCATAGAGACCCTTGAAGCCTTTGCCGTGACGCGCCTCATCTTTTGCCATCTCGTGAACGGTATCATGGATTGCGTCGAGGTTGAGTTTCTTCGCAAGAGCGGCGAGATCTTTTTTGCCCTGGCAAGCACCGTGTTCAGCGGCGATGCGGACTTTGAGATTCTCGGCGGAAGACGCGCTCACGACTTCGCCCAAGAGCTCTGCGAATTTAGCGGCGTGTTCAGCCTCTTCCAATGCATAGCGACGGAAAGCCTCGCCGATTTCGGGATAGCCTTCGCGATGTGCGGCGCGGCTCATTGCAAGATACATGCCGACTTCAGTGCACTCGCCCGTAAAATTCTGGCGAAGACCTTCGATAATTCTTTCGTCGACGCCCTTAGCCACGCCGATAACGTGTTCATCAGCAAAGACGAGCTCACCGCTCTGCTCAATGAACTTTTCTGCCGGTGCTTTGCAAATCGGGCACTCAGCCGGCGGAGCGTCGCCTTCGTGCACGTAGCCGCAGATACTGCATACATACTTAGCCATAGTTATAACCTCCTAAAATAACCTGTGTGATTCATACGCTTGTGCAGATTATAGCACAGAAAAAATTTCTTGGCAATTACTTTGTATAATTGTGGTGCGAACGTGGCTTGTAAAAAATCGGGCGGGCGATTATACTTGCGCGGGAGGTTTTGCACTTGGATACGAAAAAATTATTTCGCGGCTTCTGGTCACTGTTCAAAGGCTATTGGTCATCGGAGGAAAAGTGGAAGGCGCGCGGGCTGTTGGCAGTCGTCATTGCAATGAATTTCGCGATGGTTTATCTGCTTGTTCAGCTCAACGAGTGGTATAACACTTTTTATAACGCATTGCAAAATTACGAGGCGGAAAGCTTCTGGCCGCTCGTCGGTCAGTTCAGCGCGATTGCATTCACTTACATTATAATTGCGGTCTATGCGGTTTACCTGCGGCAAATGCTTCAGATAAAATGGCGTACATGGATGACGAAAAATTATCTCGCCGCGTGGATGGGCGGGCAAACGTATTATCGCTTGCAGGACGCCGCAGACAACCCCGACCAGCGTATTTCGGAGGACATCGGACAATTCGTCAACTTGACGTTGCAACTTATAATCGGCTTCCTTAAACAGCTGACGACGTTGGCGGCGTTCGGCGTGGTGTTGTGGGAGTTGTCCGGCTCAATCACAATCGCCGGCTTAGTGATTCCGGGTTACATGTTCTGGTTTTCATTCGTGTATTCGGGTGTTGGAACTTTCCTTGCGCACAAAGTCGGGCGGCGGCTTATCGGTTTGAACTTCGACCAGCAAAAGTACGAGGCGGACTTTCGTTTCAGCATGATGCGCGTCCGTGAGAATTCAGAAAGCATTGCATTTTATCGCGGCGAGGCGTCTGAACTCGAAGGCTTTAACTTAAAGTTCACCAACGTTATAAAAAATTATTGGCAACTCATGAAGAAGACAAAGCACCTTAACTTTTACGCGAACGGCTACGGGCAATTAGCAATCATCGTGCCGCTTGTCATGGCGGCTCCGCGATATTTTTCTAAGGAAATTCAGCTCGGCGGGCTTATGCAAATATCGTCGGCATTCAGGCGCGTGCAGGACGCTTTAAGTTTCTTCGTCGATTCATACGACACGTTAGCAACTCTTGCCGCCGTCATCAATCGTCTTGCGGGCTTTACTGAACACATGGAAGAGGCGAAGACGATTCAAAGCAAGGTCACGACTGCAACGGCTCCCGAATTAAAAATCTCCGCGCTAAGTGTCTCCTTGCCTACGGGGCGTGAACTCCTAAAAAAACTTTCGCTCCAACTGCAGAACGCTAAATCATTGCTCGTGACGGGCGCATCGGGTTGCGGCAAGTCGACATTGCTTAGGACGTTGGCGGGCATATGGGCTTATGCGTCGGGCGAAATTTCATTACCGTCAAATGCCCGCGTGATGTTCTTGCCGCAGAAACCTTATCTGCCGTTGGGAACGCTTCGACGTGCATTAATCTATCCTGCCGCCGAAAGTGATTCACCACCAGATGACAAGCTTAAGAAGACTCTGCAACTTGTTGACCTGCCCGCGCTCGTCGACAAGCTAGACATTGCGGACGATTGGAGCCGAATACTTTCATTGGGCGAACAACAACGCTTAGCCTTTGCACGAGTTCTATTGACTGCGCCCGATTACATTTTCCTAGACGAAGCAACCAGCGCACTCGACGAGCCGCGCGAAATTGAAATGTATCAACTTCTTCGTGCACAACTGCCAAAGGTAACCATCGTAAGCGTGGGGCACCGGTCTACGCTGTTTAGTTTGCATGACGTGGAATTGAACTTAGACGGCGGCGGCAATTACGTTTTAAGGAATATTGGAGGCTGATTGACATGATTAAAAAGATTATACTAACTATCGTAGCGGTACTCGTTGCGGGCGGTGCACTCATGATTTACGGGACATACAAGGCGGCAGATGAATTCGTCAAGACTAACGAGCCGCAACTCCGACAATACGCACAACTAGACGAGGCGGAGCAGAATAAATACGTTCTTGATCACGCTGACGAAATTTTAGCTCAAGCTTCAGCCTCAGTTAAGCCGGAAGAACGAGCGGACGTGGAGTTACTTGAGAAGATAAAGGACGATCCTGCAGTTCAAAAGGCTTTGGCGGATTTGGGGCGAGCCATCATGGCGGCGGCAATCTTGCATTCGGAGCCGATTGTCCAAGACCTCAATGACAGACTTAAGGAGAAATTTCAACAGGAGAAATCGCAACTAACTGACCGCCTCGAAAAGTATAGCGAAGTTATGACTAAGGCAGGCGAGAAACTCAAAGCCGCTCAATAAAAAATCAAGGCTAGAAGTTCTTCCCGACAAAGCGTCGGGATTTTTTTGTTGCTAAAAATTTTGCCGTGATATACAATCGGCGCGAGGTGAAAGTATGAAGAGAATTTTTTTAGAAAAGATAACTGATGAGCTTACGATAAGTGGCGATGACGCAAATCATCTTGCGCGGTCTTTGCGGGCGCGACGTGGCGATAAAATTACTGCGGTAGATCCGACCGGCAACTGCGCAGTGATTGAGCTGGTTGATTTCGACAGGGAGACGATTAAAGCAAAGCGGATTGGTGCAATTCAAAAGGTTTTAGTCGAAAAGAAAATTATTCTGGCGGATTGTCTGCCGAAACAAAATCGATTCGACAATATCATTGAGAAAGCAACGGAATTGGGCGTTGAAAAGATTGAGCCGCTCATTTCTGAAAGGACTATCGCACGCCCGAACGTTTCAAGCGACAAAAAGATTGAACGTTGGCAAAAAATAGCAAAGGAAGCGTCGGAGCAATGTGCACGCGATACAATTCCCGAAATAGGAGCTATTCGCAAGCTTGACGACTGGTTGAAGGATATTCCATCGCTTGACGATACATTGTTCTTATTTTGTTGGGAAAATGAACGCGAAACGACTGTCAGGGAAGTTCTAAGTGCTAACATAGACAAGAATATTATCGTGCTGATTGGACCGGAAGGCGGCTTCAGCGAACGCGAAGTTAAAAGCATTAAAGACGCGGGCGGAATTAGTGTTACGCTTGGCGAAAGAGTTTTGAAGACAGATACGGCGGCAATTTCCGTATTGGCGATGATTAATTATGAATCAATGTAAAGTGTTCTTTCAAACGTTGGGTTGCAAGGTGAATCAATATGAGTCGGAGGCGATGAGCAAGCTTTTTGAGGCGGCGGGCTACGAAGTGGCGGAAGATATATCGTCGGCAGATGTAATCGTCGTGAACACGTGCACAGTTACGGCAGTGAGTTCGCAAAAATCCCGGCAAATGATTCGTCGGGCAGTCAAGGCAAATAAGAATTCTATCTTGGTCGTCGTCGGCTGTTATGCGCAGAACGAACCCGAAGAGATTACAAAGATTGACGGCGTAGATGTTATAATCGGCACGAAGGACAGGACACGAATCGTTGAACTTGTTGAGGCGGCGATTGATAAGCGGGAAAAAATTTTTCAAGTCGGAAACGTTACGGACATTAAAGACTTTGAAGAACTGCCGCACAGTCCGCATCGCACACGAGCCTTTTTAAAGATTGAAGACGGCTGTAATAATTTTTGTTCGTACTGTATAATTCCTTACGTTCGCGGGCGAGTTAGGTCACGGCGGCTTGAAAGTATTCGCGAAGAATGTTTTGCACTCAAGGCGGCGGGCTATAAAGAAATTGTGTTGACGGGGATTCATATCGGAGCATACGGAAGAGACCTTCAAGGCAAAGTTAATCTTGTCGACGCGATAAAAACTGTCCTCGACGTGGCTAACCCTTTAAGGTTGCGTTTAGGCTCGCTTGAATCAAATGAGATGACTGACGAACTGATTGACTTGATGAATAATGATTCGCGGATATGTAATCATGTGCATTTGCCGTTGCAATCGGGCAGCGACGAAATTTTAAAAGCGATGCGCCGTCCTTACACAACGAAAAATTTTTCGGAGCTGACTGCGCGGCTTGTTAAGGAAATTCCGGAAATATCAATCGGCACTGATTTAATCGTCGGCTTCCCGAATGAGACGGAGGAAAACTTTTCGGAGACGTTAAACTTCATAAAAGGGCAGCCCTTCAGTAAAATTCACGTCTTCCCGTATTCGGCACGAGTCGGAACACTCGCGGCGACCTTTCCAAATCAAGTTCCGCCGCAAATAAAAAAAGAGCGAACCTCTTTGGCTTTGGA
>CAMNLS010000069.1 GCA_946543495.1 uncultured Selenomonadales bacterium
GCCACTCGTCGCCGCGCCTGTCGAACTCCAAAACAAAATTCAACGTGTCAATCATGCGTCCGTAGCTTGACGAGTCGCCGACCATCTTAACTGCAAGCGTCGCCTTATCGCCGAAAATATTTTCTTCGCCGTATTCCGCGTGAACGGCTTTAAGCAATCGGTCAAGCTCGGCGGCGAGGAATTTTATCGGCGTCTCGGTAAAAGTTTTTGCGTCCTTGAAGCTCCCGTCGAAGTAAGCGGCGAGAACTCTTTTAATCAAGCCAAGGTGCACGCCACGAAATTTATCTTGGTAGAGGCGCAAGATACGCGAACCAAACTTGAAGAATAAATCCTTAGGGTAAAGCTCGTGGAACTTCGCGCAGTTATTAGCAAGAAAGTCCGTCGTCTCGTCGTAGCCAACGTCCATTAAAGCTTTCAAGTCGACGTGCTCGGCAAAAGTTTTCTCGTCGCGAGAGTTTATCGCCGCCAGAATCTTTTTAAGTTCATCAGTCAAAGCAATCTCTCCTCATTCAAACTCAATCGTAGCAGGCGGCTTGCTCGTGCAGTCGTAGAGGACGCGATTGACGCCCTTGACTTCGTTGACGATACGATTAGCGGCGCGGCTCAACACGTCCCACGGAATCTGCGCCGCCTCTGCCGTCATGAAGTCGCTAGTAAGCACGGCACGCAACGCAATCGCAAAGTCATAAGTCCTGCCGTCGCCCATGACACCGACCGAACGCATATTAGTCAACGCGGCGAAGTATTGCGCCAAATGTTTAATGCCCGCCTTGTCAATCTCCTCGCGATAAATGGCGTCGGCGTCCTGCACGAGTTTAACCTTTTCTGCCGTGACCTCGCCGATAATCCTAATGCCCAAGCCCGGACCGGGGAACGGTTGACGGCTAACGATTTCTTCTGGCAATCCGAGTTCTCGACCAGCTTCGCGAACTTCATCTTTAAACAGCAGGCGGAGCGGCTCCACAATCTCTTTGAAGTCCACGAAATCCGGCAAGCCGCCAACGTTATGATGAGACTTAATCACCGCCGATTTGCCAAGCCCGCTCTCGATAACGTCAGGATAAATCGTGCCTTGAACCAGATAATCGACCGCGCCAATCTTCTTGCTGACTTCCTCGAACACGCGAATAAATTCTTCGCCGATAATCTTGCGCTTGCGTTCAGGCTCGACGACGCCGCGAAGTTTGCTTAGGAAACGTTCGCCCGCGTCGACCTTGATAAAGTTCAAGTCAAACTTGCTGAAGGCTTCTTCGACTTGCGCCGCCTCGTTCTTGCGAAGGAGTCCGTGGTCAACGAATACGCACGTTAAGTTCTTGCCGACCGCTTTACTCAACAGCACAGCCGCGACGCTCGAATCAACGCCACCCGATAACGCGCACAGAACTTTGCCGCCGCCGATTTTGTTTTTAAGTTGCTTAATCGTATCGACAACAAACGAGCTCATCTTCCAATCGCGAGCGACGCCGCAGATGTCCACGAAGTTTGAAAAGATTTTCTTGCCCTCGACGGTGTGAACGACTTCGGGATGAAACTGCACAGCGTAGAAATTCTTATCGGGGTCTTCCATCGCGGCAATCGGACAATTATTAGTCGCGGCTGTCACGGAAAAATTTTCGGGCGCGGTGACGATTCTATCAGTATGGCTCATCCACACGACGGAATTTTTTTCAACGCTGCTAAAGAGTTTCGACGCTCCGACGACTTCAACTTCAGTCCTGCCGTATTCGCTGACGGTTGCGGGCTTGACTTCGCCGCCAAGAACGTGCGCCATTGCCTGTGCGCCGTAGCAAATGCCTAAGACCGGCACGCCCAATTCAAACAGCTCGACAGGCGGAAGGAGTGAATCACTTGCATAAACGCTTTGAGGCCCGCCCGTTAAGATGATTCCCGACGGCTTAAGCTCCCGAATCTTTTCAATGCTAAGTGCCGTGTGCACCTCGCAATAAACATTGTTTTCGCGAACGCGCCGCGCTATCAGCTGATTATATTGCCCGCCGAAGTCCAAGACTAAAATCATTTCTCTTGCCAAGTTAATCACTCCTGAAAAATTTTTCTCCATTATAGCCAAAAAAAAGAGCTCGTGCAATTTCTTACACAAGCTACGGTGTTGACGTATTAGAGACCAGCAGCTTTCCTAAGTGCGTCGGCTTTGTCAATGCGTTCCCAAGGGAAGTCGCCGTCAGTCCTGCCGAAGTGTCCATAAGCCGAAGTCTGTTTATAAATCGGGCGGCGCAGGTCAAGCATCTTGATTATTCCGGCGGGGCGCAAGTCGAAGTTCTCTTTAACGAGCTTTTCAATCAGCTCCTCATCAACCTTAGCCGTTCCGAAACTCTCAACACGCACGCTCACGGGATAAGCAACGCCGATAGCGTAGGCAAGTTGAATCTCACATTCATCAGCCAAGCCAGCCGCAACAATGTTCTTAGTGACGTAGCGAGCCGCATAAGCCGCGCTTCTGTCAACCTTTGTGGGGTCTTTGCCGCTGAACGCTCCGCCGCCATGACGAGCCCAGCCGCCGTAGGTGTCGACGATAATTTTTCTGCCAGTCAAGCCGCTATCCCCTTGAGGACCGCCGATAACGAATTTGCCCGTCGGGTTCACGAAAAATTTTGTCTCAGGCGTCAAGAGCTCGGCGGGGACGATTGGTTTCACGACGTATTCAATCATGTCCGCTTTAATCTGCTCAAGTGTCACGTCGGGATTGTGTTGCGTGGAAATAACAATGGTATCGACTGCTACGGGCTTGCGACCTTCATAAGCGATGGTGACTTGCGTCTTGCCGTCGGGGCGAAGGTAATCGACCTCGTGCGTGACCTTGCGAACTTCAGTAAGGCGGCGGGCAAGTTGATGAGCCAACGAAATAGGCAACGGCATAAAGTCAGGCGTTGCGTTCGTCGCGTAGCCAAACATCATTCCCTGGTCGCCCGCGCCGATAGCGTCTTCAATCGCCATATCTCCTTCGCGAGCCTCGATTGACTTGTTGACGCCTTGCGCTATATCAGGCGATTGCTCATCCAAAGAAACAAGTACGCCGACGGTGTCCGCCTCGAAGCCGTAAGCAGAGTTCGTATAGCCGATGTCGCGAATTGCGCCGCGAATAATCTTTGGAATATCAACGTAGCAAGTTGTAGAAATTTCGCCGACGACGTGCACTTGACCAGTCGTCACGAGCGTTTCACAGGCGACGCGCCCTTGAGGGTCTTTCTCCATGATTGCGTCAAGGATACTGTCGGAAATTCTATCCGCGACTTTGTCGGGGTGTCCCTCAGTCACTGATTCGGAAGTAAATAACATTCTGCGCATTCTTATACCTCTCTCTCAAAAATTTTTCTTTTAAGTTAACACGTTTAAAATTATCTGTCAAGGCGACTTAGAAACTTCCGCCGCCACCGCCGCCGCCGCCACTATGACCGCTACCGCGTCTACCGCCGCCGCCTTTCGGACGCCGTTGAACATTCATAAACAAGAACGTATCGCGATTCTCTTTGAGCTTAACGGTATTTTTCTTCAGGTAGTCAATCGCTTCCATTGCGTGATGAATGTTGCTCATGGAGCCGATAAGCGACGAACGAACAAACACACCGATTATCACCGCAAGCACGAACGCGCCGCCCGCCGCCACAGGGTCTAAACCTTCGGGCTTAACCATAACGCCATAGGGCACGCCATTAGTCTCGTAGTAAGTCATCAACTCTTCGACGCCGCCCACGAAGTTATTCACGGCTTTGTAATAATTGCCCGCGCTTAGTTCTGATTGAAACGTTTCCTTAAGATAGGGAATGCCGTCGCTGTCCGTGATTCGTTCAACCATGCGTCTATCCGTCGCCATTTCATACTTGCGTTTATCCATAGCTACAAGCAAGACGATTCCGCCGTTCATGCCGTTGCTAAAGTATTTGTCGCGCAAGTCATCGGACGCCGTAATCATATCGCTTCCGCCGATTGACTTCACGAAGACGACGCCAATTTTAATTTTATGCTTCTGCTCGACGTTGTGAATCTTTTGGTTGAGTAATTCAATTTCCGTCGGCTTTAGAAGTCCCGCTTCATCTGTGACCGGCTCAATACGTGCGGCACTAGTCACAGCCGCATTGAAGACAAAGATAAGTGCGAGGAGACTTAGAAATTTTTTCAACATGACGTAGCCTCCTTATTGGTAAAGCAACATTTGAATCACGAAGTAAAGAACGGGCATGAGCACGAGCAAACACAACGCGGGATAAAGTAAAGCCTTCGTCGTGTCGTAGGGGAGCGAGCCGACAACTTTGCCCGTCTGCCCGTTCATCATGAAGGTATAGGGCTTGTTGTTGTAACGCGTCGTCAAAATCCACACGGGAACCATTGCATAACTTACCTTGCCCACGTCTTTAACTACAGCGGCGTTTTCTAGTCGTACGGCGTCGAAATTCTCAACAGAACTTTTCAAGACCTCGACCGCGCTATTCTCGACGCGTTTATCTGCGCGGGGCGCGGACTCTTCTGCAGTCGCGTCGTACTTGTCGGCAAGGTAGCCCGTTAAGTAAGCCGCGCTGAATTTCTCAAGGTCATCGTAGTTGAATGGCTCGATACTCTCCATATAAGCATCGTCCATCTTCTTTGAGCCGTCAACGGGGATTCGTTCAAAACTCATCGTCCCTTTTCGGCGGCAGTTGTAAACGCTAACTTCAGTGATTATTTCTTTGGGCGTGTTAATGACGTGATGTTTCTCGGCTCGGAACTCAGCCTCAGCAGTGATTTTGGAATCGAACAGCCAGAAAGGAACATACATAGGTTGAATAGCCTCAACGCGGTTGTTTGCCGTGAAGTTGCTCGGCAAGAGCATATGCCCCTTGTAAAACTCTTTAAGCGCGGCTACGGCGTCGGCTTTGGTCTTCTTGAAAGGAATGACGTAATCGGGCTTCAACATGCCGTCAAAACGTTTAGGAATCATCGTAGGGTTGCCGCAATAGACGCACTCGGTCGCCATAGTGTTTTCGTCGCAGACAAGCTCGGCACCGCAACTTGAACAGGTAAACGCCTGAAGAGCCTTAGCCTCATCGTTCGACCATTCGGAACCGGCGTTTTCAGTTTCCCACTTAGCCTCTTGAGCTTCCGCCGCACGAGTAGCAATTTCCTGCTTATCGCGGAAGAGTTCTTCAATCGCGCTGACTTCAAATTCCGTGCCGCAGTATTCGCACGTAACAGTTTTCTTGCCGGGAAGAAAGCTAAGCGGCGCACCGCAGTTCGGACATTTATAACTGACCGATGAATCAGCCATATAATCGCCTCCAAAATTTTTCTTACAGGATGCAACGTCACATTGCCCGCGCAGATTGTAACAAAAGATTTTATTATAAGCAATTAGGTCGTGTTGAATACGTATCAATAAAGGAAGAGTTCGTCTATAATGGTATAGTCAAGACGCTATGAATTGACCGATGAGCAATGGAACAAAATCAAACATTAAAACCCGTCGCAATCGCAAAATCGTTATTCCTTTTAACAAAGAGCAATATAAAGAACGTCATCTCTTTGAATGCTTCTTTCAAAAGCTCAAGCGTTATCACAGGATTGCTACTCGTTAAGAGATTAAAAGCTATTCACTTTCTATCTTTCTATCTTATACCCTATCTATCTAATATTTACTTACCATTAGTTTTGCGTCATGATATAATCAATGAAAATTTCAAAGGAGGTCTCAACGTGAATTTAAGTAAATCACTTGACGCATTAATCGAGGCTAAGAAATTCATGCCCGGAGGCGTCAACAGTCCTGTTCGCTCGTTCTCAAGCGTTAATTCAAATCCGCCGTTCATTTCTCACGGCAAAGGCTCGCACATCTTCGACATCGACGGAAATGAATACATTGACTTTGTCGGCTCGTGGGGTCCTTTAATTCTTGGTCATGCTCATCCGAAGGTTGTTGACGCTTTGAAACGCGCCGTCGAACGTGGCACCAGCTACGGCGCACCAACCGAACTTGAAACGAAGCTCGCTAAGCTCGTGAATAAAATCTTCCCGTCAATGGAAGTTATGCGCATGGTTAGTTCGGGCACCGAAGCGACGATGAGTGCATTGCGTGTCGCTCGCGGCTACACTCAGCGCGAAAAAATTGTAAAGTTCATTGGCTGCTATCATGGTCACAGCGATTCGCTTTTAGTTAAGGCGGGAAGTGGCGCGGCTACGTTCGGAGAGCCTTCAAGCCCCGGCGTTACTCGCGGCACGGCGCAGGATACTATCTCTTTGCCTTATAACGACCTTGCCGCCGTCGAAAAGGTCTTTGCGCAATGCGGTGAACAAATTGCCGCGATTATCGTTGAGCCTGTCGCGGGGAATATGGGACTTGTCCTGCCGAAGGAAAATTATCTGCGCGGCTTGCGTGAAGTTACGAAACGATTCGGCGCGTTGCTTATCTTCGATGAGGTTATGTGCGGCTTCAGAGTTTCATTGGGTGGCGCGCAGGAAAAATATCACGTCACGCCCGATTTGACTTGCTTAGGAAAGATTATCGGCGGCGGCTTACCTTGTGCGGCTTATGGCGGGCGCGAAGACATTATGCGCAACGTTTCGCCCGACGGAAGAATCTATCAAGCGGGA
>CAMNLS010000070.1 GCA_946543495.1 uncultured Selenomonadales bacterium
TCAACGCCGACGCTATCGAATACGACATGAACACGGGCGTTGTCGCGGCGGAAGGAAACGTTCTGCTCAAGCACGGCACCGCAAAGGCTACGGGACTTCATGCGCTCTTCAACGTCAACACGAAGGAAGCTCACCTTATCGGCAATGTAATCGTCGTGCGCGAAGACATGCGCATAACTTGCAACTCCTTGATGAGCAACGGACAAGGTCACATGATGGCGGATGGCAATGTCATTGCCACGCAGAACCTTGCGCCTAACGAAAAGTATCCGAACGGCGACACGCGAACTTTCACGGGCGAACACATTGACTATTTCCCCGACGACAGAAAGCATGTTGTCATACCGAATGGCGGACTTGCTAAGAGCGAAGTCGAAGGAACTTTCACGGCGGACAATATGGAAGGTTGGATTGATGACGAACGCTACATCGGCACGGGCAACGCTCACCTCGTAAGCACGCAGAGAAAATTGGAGGCGGGCGGCGATAAAGTCGACTACGACGGCAAGCAGGAAGGTAAAGCCGTTCTTAGCGGTAACGCCTGGGCTATTCAAGACAACAATACAATTCGCGGCAATCGTTTGACGGTTTATCTTGCTGACGACGGAACCTTGAAGGCTGAACCCAAAGTTCAAATGCCTGAGGACTTTAGCAAAGCCTTTGAGCCTAAGCCTGAACAAAAAGAATCGCCCGCGCAGGTCGAAAAGAAAACTAACAACGAGACAGTCACGATTAATCCCGACGAGGCGAAGAGTAATGAATCTTGAGGCGCGAGACTTAGTCAAGTCCTTCAAAGGGCGGACGGTCGTCAATAAAGTTTCGCTCAAGGTCGAGACGGGCGAGATTGTCGGGCTACTTGGACCAAACGGCGCGGGCAAGACGACTTCCTTTTATATGATGGTCGGGCTTGAACGTCCTGATTCGGGCACTGTGTTTATCTCCGACGTGGACATTTCAAAGCTACCAATGTATAAGCGCGCCGAACTTGGGATAAGTTATCTGACTCAAGAGGCGTCAATCTTCCGCAAGCTGACTGTTCGCGAAAACATCATGGCGATACTTGAGACGTTGAACCTTAGCAAGCAGGAACGGCAAAAGAAGCTTAACGAGTTGCTTAGAGAGTTCAGCATACGTCACGTTGAAAAGCGTAAGGGCACGGAGCTTTCAGGCGGCGAACGGCGGCGCGTGGAAATTGCGCGTTGTCTGGCGTTGGAACCGAAATTTATTTTGCTCGACGAACCTTTTGCCGGCGTCGACCCGTTGGCGGTGGCTGACATTCAAGAGATTATCAAATATCTTAAGAAACGCGGCATGGGAATTCTAATCACCGACCACAACGTCCGCGAAACATTGCACATCGTCGACCGCGCTTACATTCTTAACGAGGGAAAAATTTTGCTGGAAGGCTCCGCCAATGAGATTGCTAACAGCGACATAGCTAAGAAATTTTATCTCGGTACAAACTTCACCTTGTAAAGGAGCGATAAATATGGCATTGATAACGGTGAACATAAACGACGAAGCATTAAAGATACTCGAAGATTACACTGAAAGAAAAGACATCAGCGTATCGGAATTTATTCGACGTGCTGTGCTCGAAAAGCTTGAAGACATCGAAGACATTCAAGCGGCGGAGGCGGCATACGCGGAGTATTTGAAGAACCCCGTAACGATTTCACATGAACAATTTTGGCGGGAGCTTGAAGCGGTATGAAAAAGTTTTCAGTAGACTACGACCCGCACGCTTTGAAGAAAATGCGTAAGCTTGATGCGTCCGTTCGCAACAGAATTAAACAATGGATTGAAACAAACCTCGAAGGTTGCGAAAATCCACGTCGTCGCGGCAAACCATTGGAAGGAGAGCTTAGCGGCTTTTGGCGTTATCGCGTTGGCGATTATCGAATCATTGCCGATATTCAGGACGACAAGATTATTATTTTCGTCATCAACGTGGACAAGCGTAATGATATTTACACATGAATCGGGAACAGCTTAATCGGAGGTCATTGAATGCACCTTAGGATACTTGACAGATATATTTTTCAAGAAGTCGTGTTCGCGTTTCTGTTTGCGATTTGCGCGTTCACGGCGGTTTTTATTGGTTCGGGCACGCTGTTTAGAATAGCACGATACATCACCGACTACGGTGCGAGCTTTTCTTCCGTCGTGAAAATTTTTATCTACGGCTTGCCGAATATCATCATGTGGACGTTCCCAATGTCGATGCTCTTGGCGACGCTCCTAACGTTCGGGCGGCTGTCTAGTTCAAGCGAAATTACCGCTATGAAGTCTTGCGGTATAAGCTTCAGCCGAATTGCCGCGCCCGCAATCTTTCTGGGCATGATAGTTACTGTCTGCGCGATTCTCTTTAATGAACATGTCGTGCCGTGGGCGAACACCGCTTATAACAACGTCGTTTACTACGAGATTCAAGGCAACACCGAGCTTAAGTCGCAAGATCACATCATCGTTAAGGAGCTTAGCGGCGACAGAATGGAACGCTTGATTTATGCCCGCGAGTACAAGGCAAGCGATGAAATTTTGGAAGGCGTAACGATGCAACTGTTCAACGAGGAAGGCAAGGTTACGCACGTGGAGAACGCAACTTACGCCGAGTGGCGCAACGATCAATGGATTATGCATGACGGAATGATTTACGACTTTGCTGACGAAGAACGGACGCACACGATGAAGTTCGACCAACAAATCTTGCCCGTCAAAGCAAGCCCGCGCCAAATTGTTCGCGAACAGAAGAAGACCGAAGAACTCACGATGAGCGAACTCAAAGCGCAAATAGCAATCATGAAGTCACAATACGCCAACACGAACAAATTGGAGACGGAACTTTATCAACGTGTTACGATACCTATGGCAAGCTTAATCTTTGCGTTAATCGGTGTGCCGCTTGGACTTCAGCCGACGCGCACGCCGTCATCAATGGGCTTTGCGCTAAGCGTCTTGATAATCTTCCTGTACTACGCAATCATGACGCTAGCCAACGCAATAGCACGCGGCGGAGCAATCCCGCCGATGTACGCCGTGTGGATACCGAACGTCATCGGATTAATCGCGGGCTTCGTTTTAATTCATAGGGCGTCGAGGTGATTGGCATGAAAAAATTTTCTGCTGACGTTGACAGGGAACGAGTTCAAAAGCTTTACAAGTACGAGGACGACGCACGCGCCAAAGGCTTTAAATTAATTGCGGGCGTGGACGAGGCGGGACGCGGCTCCTTAGTCGGCTCTGTCCTTGTGGCGGCGGTTATCTTGCCCGATGATTTGTATCTTGAGCGGCTTGACGACTCCAAGAAACTTTCCGCCAAAGTTCGCGAAGAACTTTACGATAAAATCACTGCGGCGGCGATAAGTTGGAATGTCGTTCGCGTCGAGGTCAAGGAGATTGACACGCTAAATATTTATCAAGCGACGTTGCAGGGCATGAAACGCGCCGTCGAAGGCTTGGACGTTCGCCCCGACTTTGTTTTGACGGACGCAATGCACGTTGACTTTGACGGCGGACTTGCTACGCGTTCTATCATTCACGGTGACGCGTTAAGCGCGTCGATTGCCGCCGCGTCGATTATCGCTAAGGTGACACGTGACCGCCTCTGCGATAAGTGGGCTTTGACTTATCCCGGCTACGGTTTTGAACATAATCGCGGCTACGGCACCGCTGAACACCTTGCCGCTATCGAACGTCTCGGAGCAAGCCCGATTCATCGTCGCTCGTTCAATCCCGTTAAGAGTATGCAATAAATTGGAGGAAGATTCATGAGCAATTTGGAAGTTGGTATCGTGGGCTTGCCGAACGTGGGCAAGTCGACGTTGTTTAATGCGATAACGAAGGCGGGCGCGGCGGCGGCAAATTATCCCTTTTGCACGATTGAACCGAACGTCGGAGTTGTCGCCGTGCCCGATAATCGTCTTGAGGTCTTGACGAAGCTTTACAGCTCCAAGAAGACGACGCCCGCGAGTGTTCGTTTCGTGGACATTGCCGGACTTGTTAAAGGCGCGTCGAAGGGCGAAGGGCTCGGCAACAAGTTCCTTGAACACATTAGGCAAGTCGATGCCATTGCTCACGTTGTGCGCTGCTTCGAGGACGAAAACATTACGCACGTTGCTGACACGATTGACCCGTTGCGCGATATTGATACGATTCAAACGGAACTGTGCCTTGCTGACCTTGATGTCGTCGATAAACGCCTTGCCAAAGTCGCTAAGTTGTTGAAGGCTGGTAGCAAGGACGCTAAGGCAGAGAATGAACTCCTGGAACGCGTGAAGACTTCGTTGGACGCGGCGAAACCTGCGCGAAGTCTCCACTTGACCGACGATGAACTTTTGATTATTCGTGACGCTAACCTTTTGACGCTCAAGCCGACGCTTTACATTGCCAACGTCGCGGAAGACGAGCTGACCGCTGATAATGATTACGTCAAGAGAGTTCGTGAGCTTGCCGCTAAGGAGGAGGCTCAAGTCGTCGTCATCTGCGCTAAGGTCGAAGAGGAGATTGCTGAACTCGACGCCGACGAGGCTAAGGAATTCTTGACGGACTTAGGGCTTGACAGTTCGGGCTTAGACAGATTGATTCATGCGGCATTCGACTTGCTAGGTCTTATGACTTTCTTGACGGCGGGGGCTGATGAGTGCAGAGCGTGGACGATTGTTAAGGGCACGCCTGCAGTCAAGGCAGCGGGCAAAATTCACAGCGACATTGAACGCGGCTTCATACGCGCGGAGATTGTCAACTACAATGACTTGATTAAACTTGGTTCAGTCAATGCCGCCCGCGATAAAGGTCTTGTCCGTCTTGAGGGCAAAGATTATATCATGCAGGATGGCGACGTTACTTATTTCCGCTTCAACGTCTAAGGCAAAAAAAATTCTCCCGCCAACTCGACGGGAGTTTTTTATTGCAAAGAACCCGTTTAGCAGGTGTGACAAACTTCGTAAAGCCCTGCGCGTTTCAAAGTATCAACGACGGTATCGCCGATGTGCGCGACGGTATCCGCGACTTCAATCCCGACTGCGTTAAGAGCTTTAATCTTATCAGCCGCTGTGCCCTTGCCGCCGGAGATAATCGCACCTGCGTGCCCCATGCGTTTACCTTCGGGAGCTTGACGACCTGCAATGAATGCCGCAACGGGCTTTTCGGGCATCTTCTCGGCAATCCAACGCGCTGCGTCCTCTTCGGCATTGCCGCCTATCTCGCCAATCATAAGAACGGCTTTAGTCTCGTCGTCGTCTTTGAAGAGTTGCAAGATGTCGATGAAGTCCGAACCCTTGATGGGGTCGCCGCCGATGCCGACTGAAGTCGTAATGCCTATGCCCGCGTTCATGAGTTGGAACGCCGCTTCATAAGTCAAAGTTCCGGAGCGCGACACTAAACCGACGTGACCTTTCTTCTGGACGTTGGCGGGGATAATGCCGAGCTTCGCTTCGCCCGTCGTCATAATGCCGGGGCAGTTTGGTCCGATAAGGCGAGTCTTCTTGCCTTCCATGTAGCGGCGAACTCTGACCATGTCTAAAACGGGAATGTGTTCGGTAATGCAGACGACAAGATCAAGTTCCGCATTGACTGCCTCAAGAATAGAATCAGCCGCGAACGGAGCTGGAACGTAAATAACGGACGCTGTAGCACCCGTAGCCTTAACCGCGTCTTCGACAGTGTTAAAGACAGGTAGCCCCTCGACGTATTGTCCTGCCTTGCCGGGTGTCACGCCGCCGACAATCTTTGTGCCGTAAGCTAGCATTTGTTTCGTATGAAACGTTGCCGCCTTGCCCGTGATACCTTGAACGATAACTTTAGTATTTCCGTCAACCAAAATCACGCTATCAACTCCTTAGAAGAAATCTTTATCAACAATCTTGTCGTAGATGTAACCTTCGCGAACGCCCGAATCACTGTAGATTATATGCAGACTGCCGAAGCGTTTAGCCAACACGTCGGCGATAATCAAACCCGGCATGAAAGTATGCATACGTTCGGGGACGGTCTTCATGAGTAGAACTTTATCGGGGATAATCAATTCGTGGTCGCGGCGGAAGCGGTGGAGTATGTCTTGAATCCTTCGCACCTCCATACGCATATTCTGCCGCGTCATTCCGTACATTGCATTATAAAGAGCCATTGCCCCTTTAAACGTGCCGCCTATGCCGCAAATCTGCGCGTGGCTTACGGCTTGGAACTCTTGCACCGCGCTGACGGTCGCCTCTGCCTCGGCGTACATTTCCGCTATCTCAACCGCGCTCGGCAAAATGTGTGTGCCCGTGTATCTCGTGTGGAAACTAAGCGAACCGATTGGCAAGCTCGCCTTGACTTGAATCTCACGGTCGCGGAAGTAAACAATTTCCGTTGAGCCGCCGCCAATGTCAATGAGCAAGCCTTTTTCGTCGGTAAGGTCATGCGTCGCGCCGATGAAGTCGTAAGTTGCCTCGTCGTCGCCGCTCATCAGCAGAATATTTATTCCCGTGCGCAAGGAAATTTCATCGACGGCTTGCGAACCGTTTATCGCGTTGCGGAGGGCGGCAGTCGTAAAGGCAGTCACTTGCGTTATCCCGAAGTCGT
>CAMNLS010000071.1 GCA_946543495.1 uncultured Selenomonadales bacterium
CTTTTATCAAGCGCACAGACTCGTTGCCCGCGTCGATGTCCACGCCCGAATCTTTATAAGTCATTTGCTCCATTTCAACACCTCGCCAAAATCAAAGAGGACAAGGCAACACTCCTCGTCCCCCGACAATCTTAATAGTACTTTCTGATGACTTCAAACATTGCCCATTCAATCGGCGTGTCGTAAGGATCTGGCGTGCCGCTGTAGCCTTGCGAATTACTGAAACGCACGTCAACGCCTTGCCCTTGAAAATCGTAAAACGTGTAGTCGAGGTAATGAGTTGGAACATCGCCATTGCCCGCTCCTTCACGCATTTTGAGCGTCGCGGTGCTGATAGCCATGCTTCCTTCCCAATGACATTCGATTGTCTCTGTCATTATGTAGCACGTATAATCCGTCACGTCTGACTTGCCGACGTAAACATCAGCCGCCTCGACCCGAACGCCCGCGCAGATTATCAAGCCGACAATCGCCGCAAGAAAAAATTTTTTAAGCATATCAAACGCCTCACAACGTCAAACGGTCAAGCATTTCTTTATAAGCTTCCACGACGCCGCCGAGGTCTTGACGGAATCTATCCTTATCAAGTTTCTCGTGCGTGACGGTATCCCAGAAGCGGCAGTTGTCCGGAGAAATTTCATCAGCCAAGATAACTTCGCCGTCAAAGCGTCCGAACTCAAGCTTGAAGTCAATCAAGTCAACGTTCTTAGCCTTAAGCAGGTCGCGCAGAATCGTATTGACGGAGAAGGCGATATGCTCCATTTGATTAAGCTCGTCAATCTTAGCAAGGTCAAGAGCCATAATGTGATAGCGGTTGAGCATGGGGTCGCCGAGCTCGTCGCTCTTGTAGTAGTATTCGACGACGGGAACGGTGAGCGGCGTGCCTTCCTCAAGACCGAGACGCTTAACCAAGGAGCCGGCAACGATATTGCGCACAACGACTTCAAGTTTAATCATGTCGAGCCGCTTAACAATCATCTCGCGTTCGCCAATCTTCTCGACAAAGTGACTTTTAATGCCGCGGTCTTTGAGTTGCTTAAAGAAGTACTGACTAATCTTGTTGTTGATAATACCCTTGCCCTCAATGACATCGTGTTTCGCGCCGTTACCCGCGGTGGCGTCGTCCTTGAAGTAAATCAAAAGTTCGCCGGGGTTGTCGGTCTCGAAGACGCTCTTAGCCTTGCCCTCGTAAAGCAGATTGCCTTTAATCATGTTGCCATAACCTCCTTAAAGTTCAAAACGTTTGAATATCATATCCACATGGCGCAGGAACCACTTATAGCCGAAGCAGTCGGCGATTTCTTCCGCGCTTAGATATTTCGTAATGTCGGGGTCTTTGGTTACGTTCGTTTGGAAGTCTTCACCGTCGAGCCAACGTTTCATTGCATTGCGCTGAACCCATTTATAAGCATCCTCACGAAGTACACCCTTGCTTACAATCTCAAGCATGAGCCGTTGACTATAAATCAAGCCGCCCGTGCGAGTCATATTATGCAACATTGCTTCGGGATATACAAGGAGCTTGTCGACAATATTTGTAAGCTTGCGCGTGCAATAGTTGACGTTGATTGTTGAGTCGGGAAGGATGACGCGTTCAACGGAACTGTGACTGATGTCGCGTTCGTGCCAAAGGGTGATGTCTTCCATAGCGGCGATTGCGTTTCCTCTGACAAGCCGAGCCATTCCCGCAACGCGTTCGCAGTTAATCGGGTTACGCTTATGCGGCATAGCGGACGAACCTTTTTGACCTGGCGAAAAATATTCTTCAGCCTCGCGAATATCTGTGCGTTGAAGGTTGCGAATCTCGGTAGCGATTTTCTCAAGCGTGCTCGCCACGATTGCAAGTGCCGTCATGTATTCGGCGTGGCGGTCGCGCTGAATGACTTGCGTTGCCAAGCGGACGGGCGTCAAGTCCAACTTCTTGCAGACAAGCTCTTCAATCTTCGGGTCAATGTTTGAGTAGGTGCCGACTGCGCCGCTAAGCTTGCCGACGCTGACAATCTTCTTTGCGTGTTCGACGCGTTCAATGTCGCGCTCAACTTCCGCGCTCCAAAGTAATAACTTAAGCCCGAACGTCATCGGCTCGGCGTGTATGCCATGCGTCCTGCCGATACAAGCCGTGTGTTTGAATTCGACTGCGCGGCGGCGAAGGACTTCACGGAAGTTCTTAAGGTCATCAAGGATAATTTCCGCCGAACGTTTCATCATCAGGCAAATCGCCGTATCTTTAACGTCGCTTGAAGTCAAGCCCTTGTGAATGTATTTTGAATCTTCGCCGACATATTCGCCGACGCAAGTTAAGAAAGCAATAATGTCGTGGTGCGTGACTGATTCGATTTCGTGAATTCGTTCAAGATTGAAATTTGCTTTGGCGCGAATGTTCTTAGCGGCGTCAACCGGAATTTCTCCAAGCTCTGCCATGGCGTCGCAGGCGGCAAGCTCAACGTCTAAGATTGTCTGCCATTCGTTTTCAATCGACCAAAGTTTTCCCATCTCCGGCAAAGTGTAGCGTTCAATCATCTAAAAACCTCCTCTAACATTTCCTTGCCGTCAATTATAAAGGAAAAATTTATTTTTGCAATGACGGCGGGGCAAGTGACGATTGGGCAAAAAAATAGCCCTCCGCGTAGGAGAGCAACAAACGATAACACGTCAACCGATATTGACTGCGTGAACGACTTTATAACCGCGCAGATTGAGTAGTTTTTTAACGTCTTCAAGGGCGGCGTGTTCACCGAGTCGCACGACGAGTTCATAACGATCATCGCTTTGCTTGCACGTGATGAAGCTGTCGATGTTTATATTGTTATCGGCGAAAATCTTTGTAATCTCCGCCATGACACCAACCTTGTTATCGACTTCGATAGTTAAACGAGTCTTGCCGCCGCCGGGCAAGCCCATAACCTCAATAAACGTTTTAAGAATGTCAGTCGCTGTGATAATGCCGACTAACGCGCCAACGTCCGAGACGACAGGCAAGCCGCCGACTTTGTTATTGTACATGATAAGCGCGGCTTCTTCGACGGTCGCGCCTTCGTTCACGGTGACAACTTTTTCGTGCATGATGTCCTTGACGGAAATTTTATCAAGCAGGGAGCGTATCTCAAACTTAGAAAGGGTTGTCGCGGGCGAAGGAGCTACACGCATAATATCACGGTCGCTGAAGTAGCCTACGAGCTTTCCATTATCGACGACGGGCAGTCGGTGGAATTTATATTTCTTCATAAGCCTATCAGCCTGTTGAATCGTCGTGTCGCTCGTCACCGATACTGGATGCTTAGTCATTCTTGACGCTACAAACATTTTAATAACCTCCCAAGAAAATTTTTATCGGCGGGAATTCTTCTCGAAGACCTTTTGCAATACGTCAAAGGTCAGCGGCGTCAAATGCGCCAGCTTATTGCGCACCTCCCGATAAAATTCTAAGTCGTCGTTGTCAGCTTCGTTAATGAGCCATCGCCGCTGATTGAACAAGCCGTAAAGCTGTCCAACCTCAACTTCCTCTGGCACGGAGGAATAAGGTAATGCGTCTTTGATTTGCTGTTCGTATTGCTTGATAAAGTTTCGGCGGAAGGTCTCGACAAGAGGAAAGATTAACTTAAGTTGCGTCATCCAAATTGCCTGGTTAATGTCGTCGAAAGTTTTCTTTGAAGTGAACTTGCCCTCGCGCAGAATATTATCAAACGTCGCGCCGGGTGTCTTAAGAAAGTCATCGCTCCGTTCAATGCACGCCGCGCCAAACTCCACATCGCCTCCAGTGAGCGCGGAAACTAATTCGGCGAGATATTGTTTCATCAAGTGGTTTTCGTTAGCGAAGTCCGCCGCCGCGAATATATTAAAAGCAAAGCTATCGTAGCCGCTGATTTTATCATCGTAGGAAAGAATCTCGACGCCGAACTTGTTATCCGTCTTGCCGTTCGTTTCCAAGAGGAAGACGCCGCCCCGCTTGCCCGCGAGGAACTTTTGATAATCGGCAATGAACGCAAACCATTTATCGACCTGCGCGGGCGTGGCGTTGCGAATCCAAATGCAGCTGTCGTTTAAGGTAATGCCCGTGCTCTCCGCTAAGAACTTCGCGTAAGCCTTCTTGCTGTAGGGGCGGAAGCCGTCCTTATTCGCGCAGAACTCTTCGAGAACATATTCCTGCGGCTCGGACGAAATGTCTTCCGCGTCGACTACGTTAATCGTTTGAGTTCCCTTGCGCAAAAGCTTTTCCAACACATCGCGCATCGTATCTAACCAAGGGACACGCTCCGGCAAGCTCAAGATGACACTTTGACCGCCCGATAATTTTTCTGCCGCCTCGACAAGGAATCGGCGCGGGCCATTTAAGTCTTCCCACCAAATCTTCCCGAACAAATTATTCATGCGTCGCCTCCACCATCAGCTTGAGGAGCGCGTCTTCAACCTCGTTAAACGTGCCGACTATCCGCAGAATTCTTTGGCGGGAGAAAAGATATTTATTCGCGCTCGTCTTGCGCAAAATGTTAAGCTCGCAAAGCTCCTCCATAAGCGCGCCGATTTTTTCTTCGGAGCTGGGAAGGAATGGTTCTTTAATCAAACCGTACTCCTCATCGACGACCGTCAAGATGTCTCGTGGCGAATAACCTTCAACGTTGCTTTGCTTGTAGTAAAGGTGCGCCAACAAGTTCGCGATGACGAAATAATATTTGTCCTCGCCAAGCCGCAACGTGATTTCGATTTTGTTCTTAATGTCCTCTGTGAACTCGCGGTCGGCAAGAATCTTTTTGATGTGCTCTTCGCTGATTCGATAAATCGGCGTGTCGGCGTTGTAGCCCGCGTAACTCGACTCGAACAATGCCTTGATGAGTTTCTCGCAGTAAAGCTGAATCAGGCTCGGAAAATAATTCGCCGTCTCCAAAATCGTTAGAATCAACGAATCCTTTTGCGTGTCGGGGAAATACAAGCCCAGATACCTAAGCGGCACTTCCAAAAGTTTACGGGCGTCCACCACGTTGAACGGCTTAATCGTCAGAGGCTTGAGCGTCGGCAAGATACTGTTGTTATCGAAAGTTTTTTCACGCTCGAAGCGAATGATATTCCGCAAGCCCGCGATAACAAATTTAAAGCGGCTGCCGTCGTAGTCTTCTTGCTGAATCTTAGCAAGCGCGACAATCGGCGCATAATTATTTTCCGCGCAAGACTCAATGAACTTGTCCGCCTCGTCAAGCATGAGCAGGAAGTAAGAAATTTTCGTCGGCGTATCACTCGACAGACGATTTCTTATGGCGCGGGTGAGTTCTTCCCAATCGTCAGTCTCGAAGGGTTCAGCAAAGAAATTTTTATCGCTAAGTTCACGGCTTGTAAGCAACGCCGCTTCCCGATAATTTTTATCGTCAATGTCAATGAAGATAGCTCGCTCGTTGTTGTTGCCTTCGACCTTACGACACGCCATTTTAAGCAACGCCGACTTGCCGAGTTGTCGACCGCCGCAGACAATATTAACGCCGCCATGATTCATGACCTCGTTGATTTCGTTTTCGCGCCCGATGAACATTTCAGGCGGCAAGGGGATTCGCGGCGACCAGATATAAGGCTGATAGCGGGCGAACGGCATGACGATTGACATAAGCGTATCGGTTATGCGTTTCGTGCCGAGTTGCCCCGCGCAGTTTTTTAGCAGATACATTATCGCGACCCTATCGACGACCGCAAAGACCTTTGTCAAAGTCTTGTCGAGTTTAATTTCCTTTGCAAGGCGGCGGCGCGTCGGCAAGTCAAGCGCGTAATCCAGGAAAACCAGCGTATGACTATTGCCCAGCTCTTTGAACTTCTCAACCAAATTTTTCTCGTCGAACTTGCCGAACAAGCACGACACATTAAAGCCGTTGACTTCCGCTTCCGAGCCGAACGCCGCTATCGGGTGACTATACTTTTGCCCCGTAGCAAAAATCTTAACGTGGAAATTGACCGTGTTAGATGCAAGTAAGAAAAGTTTCTGCACGCTCTCGACGTTGAAGCCGAGCAACTCAAGCAACGTTTTAACCTTATCTTCGCCTGTGGGGTTCGTAATCCAATTCTTGACGACACTGAGCTTGGCACGCGATACTTTATCACGCGGGAAAATTTTTCTGCCGATTAAATTCTCCAGCGAATCGCCGCTATCGTTGACGCGTTTATAACAGTCGTCGTACTCTTCGGCGTCAAGGAAACGAGCAAGCGGCGTTTCTTCCGTGTCGTCAAATTTCTTGTAGAGTTCGCCGCGACTCAACTTGAAGATTAATCCTTGCGCCGCCGTGAAGTTCCGCGTGGCAATTATCTTTTCAATTTCCGCTACGCCCTCAGCAAGCTCCGCCGTGTTGAAGTTGTCCGCCGTCTTGTTATAACTCTCGACAGCCTCCGCAAGTTCCGCCTTGAGAGCTTCAACACGTTTAGCGGCGTTGTCTTCGATAAACTCTTCCCAATGCTTTTTCACGCGGAAGAACACGCCGTAATTCTTGCTTGCCTCAGCGTACTTGTAGCAGTTATCGACGAGTTGAAGAATTTTTTCCTTCTCGCCTTCGG
>CAMNLS010000072.1 GCA_946543495.1 uncultured Selenomonadales bacterium
CCGGACTGGATTATCGGGGAGGTTTATAAAAAGTGTCAGAGGATTTGAAAAACGAAGAAATGGGTAATTGGCTTGACGAATCGGAGAGTTTCAAGGATATTCACGAACATGAAGTAGTTGAAGGAACCGTCGTCTTGGTCAACCGCGACGAGGCTTACGTCGACATAGGGTATAAGCAGGAAATTGCCATTCCGAAAAGAGAATTGGCAGTGCCCGAACCCGACTCGGCGGAAGATGTCGTTAAGCAAGGCGACGTTATCAAAGTTTATATTCAGTCGCTTGGCGGCGAAAATGGCGGCGTCCTTTCAAAGGTTAAGGCTGATGCTGAAGTCGTCTGGGACGAACTGCGTGCGATTAAAGCTCACAACGACGACCCCGAAGCCGAAGGTTTGCAGACCGTCGACGCACGCATTAATAATGTCGTCAAGGGCGGCTTAACTGCAATGGTCAACGGACTGCGCGGTTTTATTCCGGCGTCGCAAATGGATTTGCACTTCGTCAAGGATTTGAATACTTACGTTGGGCAGACGGTTCAGGCGTTGCCGATTGAAATTGAATCGCATAAACGTCGTCTTGTCCTCAGCCGTCGTCAGCTCCTTGAACGTGAACGCGAAGCAAAGCAACAAGAAGTTTTCGGCACGTTGCACGAAGGCGATATCCTTAAAGGAACCGTTAAGCGCATTGTTGATTACGGAGCTTTCATTGACGTTGGCGGCGTCGACGGGCTTGCGCATATTTCGGATTTGTCGTGGGAACGCGTCAATCATCCTTCCGATGTTCTCAAAGTCGGCGAGGAAGTTGATGTTTTCGTTAAGAACGTCGACCCCGAAGCCCATAGAATTTCTCTTTCCATTAAGCAGACGCAACGCGACCCTTGGCTTGACAGAGCAGAGGCTTATCACGAAAGCGACTTCATTGAGGGCAAGATTGTTAAGCTTGCGAAGTTCGGCGCGTTCATGGAGATTGAGCCGGGCTTTGACGGTTTGATTCCGATGGGCGAGCTTAGCGACCGTCGCATTGAGAACGCGGACGAAGCTGTTGCAGTCGGCGACATCGTTAAGGTTAAGATTTTGCGCATCGACATGAAGCGTAAACGAATTTCCCTTTCGATTAACCGCGCACGCCGTGAAGGCAATCGCGCGAACGTTAAACGCTATCAACAACCCGCCGAGGTTGAAGAGGCTACGGAAGAATAAATTAATCAGACTACCACAAATTTAAAGAGCGAGCGACGTTGAGTTGCCCGCTCTTTTGATTTACTTGTTAGACCGCTTATGATAGAAGACGTATTGTTGAAGAATGCCCGCGTTCTTGCCGAAGGTAGAAAAAATATTTTCGCCGTTGAAGTCCTCGTCAATCGCCCGCTTAATCCAAACGTCGACGGGTGCGCGGTCAACACGATGATAAGCGAACAACGCAACGCAGTTTGCAATCTTATCGCCGACGCCGTGAATCAACTTTAGCTCCTCGACAAGTTCCGCGTCCGAAAAAGTTTCCAGCTCCTTTAAATCAATCATGCCATTTGCAACTTTATTCAACGCGTCCTTGATATAATCTTTCCGATAAGCCAAGCC
The DNA here is from genome assembly GCA_946543495.1 of uncultured Selenomonadales bacterium. Classification (GTDB taxonomy): domain Bacteria; phylum Bacillota; class Negativicutes; order Selenomonadales; family Selenomonadaceae; genus Quinella. The sequence continues at coordinate 1,575 of CAMNLS010000072.1, forward strand.
CAACCCCGTCAAGTCGTCCGTGAATGCCTCGACACGCGGGAAGAGATGAACTTCACCGACGCGCCGCCCGAATCGTTCGCAGATTCTCTCGACGGAACTTCTAATCGCCGGAATGTTCTTCCGTTGGCTGATGATGAAGCTGATTAACATTTCAAACGGCTCTTGCCTCAAGATACGAATACCTTTGCCGAAGTTCGCCGCGTCAATTAATTTCTTTTCGTAAGGCTTGCCCGCCGCGAAAGTTTCAATGTCACGACGAATAGCCGCGTAGTTCGTGTCGAGGTCGAAATAATTTTCCCAGACGCGCTCCCACTCATCAGCCGAGCAATCGACTTCAAAGATAGTTTCGCCGCGCTTGCGAATGTGTAAAATATTCTCGCCGACAATAAAGCGGAAGACGCCGTCTTCAATCTCCTTTGGACGGAAGCATTGCCCGCTGTCGACGATTTTTTTTAAGTCGAAGTCGTCAACGATTTTAATTTCCATTGCATAATCCCCTAAAAACTTTTTTAATGACTGACACGGGCACATCGCTTGAAACTTCCACCGAGCCGAAGTCCCGCATTAAAACCCAGTTGACGACGCCGCCGACAGTTTTTTTATCGCGAAGTGTCACGGCATAAAGTTTATCAGCGTCAAGCCCCGTGCAAGTCGTCAACATGCCGAAGCGTCGCAGAAGACGTTCAAGCCGCGCAACGTTATCAGCGGAAGTCTTGCCCAGTTCACAGCTTATCAGAGCCGCCGCCATCATTCCAATCGCGACCGCCTCGCCATGACGATAAGTTTTATAAGCCGTCTGCTCCTCGACAGCGTGCGCCATAGTGTGTCCAAAGTTCAGAATCCGTCGCAAGCCGGATTCTTTTTCGTCCGCGCTCACGACCGCCGCTTTAATCTCGCAGGAACGCTTGACGACGTGCGCCAATGTTTTCAAGTCGCGTTGCAAAATTTTATCGGCGTTGTCCTCTAGGTAAGCAAAGAAGTTCGCGTCACTGATGACGCCGTATTTGACGACCTCGCCAAGCCCCGATTTAATCTCGCGTTCGGGCAACGTCTTTAGAAAGTTCAAGTCGATGAAGACTGCGCGGGGTTGGTGGAAGGCTCCGATTAGATTTTTCCCCAGCGCGTGATTGACAGCGGTCTTGCCGCCGACGCTTGAATCAACTTGCGCAAGAAGCGTCGTAGGAATTTGAATCAGTTTGATGCCGCGCATGAACGTAGCCGCCACGAAGCCTGCCAAGTCTCCGACGACGCCGCCGCCCAACGCGATCACGACGGACTTTCTATCCAGCCCGACTTCAATCGCCCGCGTGTAAAGTTTCTCCGCCTCGCTAAGGCTCTTGGAAGTTTCGCCGTCGGGAATGAACGCCACGTCGTAAGGCAATGCGCACAGGTCGAAAATATTTTTCTGCGTGACGAGTAGAGCTTTGCCCCTAACGAATTCATCGACGCCGCCTAAGATGTCTTCGCCGATAAAAATTTCGTAACTCGCCGCGCCTAAGTCAACCAAAACTTTTTCCATAATCTCAACTCCTGAACTGCCGCAAGTATTTGCAGATGTCGTCGACGATTTGAAGCGGCGACCATTCCGTCGTGTCAACGTGATAATCTGCGCGGTCATAGAATGGTTTCCGTTCAGCAAGGAGGCGTTTAATCGTCTCAAGGCGTTCTGCGCCGCCGCCGTCAAGCACGGGACGTTCACCGCGCCGCGCCGTCCGATAGAGAATTTCTTCAGGCTCCGTCGTCAAACAAATCAGCACGCCCGAACTCTTTAGCAGTCGAAGATTTTCTTCGTCCTTAATCGTGCCGCCGCCCGTCGCTATTACAAGTCCGCGCCGTTCGCTCAGCTCCTTGACGGCTAAGCGTTCAAGCTCGCGGAAATGTTCTTCGCCGTAGCGTTCAAAGATTTTCGGAATGGAAAGCTTTGACTCCTCCTCAATCTTTTTATCAATGTCGATGAACGGTCGCCCAAGCCGCGTCGCCAAAAGTTTTCCTAAGCTCGTCTTACCGGTGCCCATAAAGCCAGTAAGTATAACGTTGTCTCTCATAAGCCGTAATCCCTCGCAAGCCGAGCGCGATAACTTTGCAAGTTGGCAAGCGTATCGCACAGAGCATCGCCACCGAACTTATCAACAATCGCGTCCGCCGTCACGATAGCCGCCATCGCCTCGCCGACGACCTCAGCTGCCCATATCGCGCAAGTGTCCGAACGTTCCTTGCTTGCCGTCGTCGGAGCCTTCGTTGCAATGTCGACAGTTCTAAGGGGCTTCATCAACGTTGGAATCGGTTTCATCGCGGCGCGTATGATTAAATCTTCGCCGTTAGTCATGCCGCCTTCAAAGCCGCCCGCGCGATTAGTTTCGCGATAAATCTTGCCGTCGCTGATAAAAATTTCGTCGTGAACCTCACTGCCGAGCTTGCTTGCATTGGCGAAGCCGTCGCCGAGTTCTACAGCCTTTACCGCGTTAATCGACATGAACGCCGCCGCGAACTTCGCGTCAAGTTTCCTATCCCATTGAATGTGACTGCCAAGCCCCGCCGGTACGCCTGAAACTTTAACCTCAAAGACGCCACCGACCGTATCGCCCGCCGCCTTTGCCTCGTCGATACGCGCTTTAATCTTATCGCCACTGACACCGCCCACGCTTAAAACTTCGCCGCTTATCTCGACGCCGCACGCCTTTAAGAAAATTTTACACAACGCGCCCGCCGCAACTCTCATCGTCGTTTCGCGAGCAGATGACCGCTCTAAGATGTCGCGCACGTCCGAACGATTATATTTAGCCGCGCCCGTCAAGTCGGCATGACCTGGACGAGCATTAGTGACTTTGTCGCCGTAAGGGGAACCCTCCGCGCTCATGCGGTCTTGCCAATTCTGCCAATCGCGGTTGATGACGCTTAACGTTATCGGACTGCCGAGCGTCTCGCCGAATCGAATTCCCGATAAAAATTCTACGCAGTCCGATTCAATCTTCATGCGTCCGCCGCGCCCGTAGCCGCCTTGACGCCGTTTAAGTTCGGCGTTGATGAAGTCGCTTGAAACTTTGACGCCTGCGGGCAAGCCTTCCAATATGCAAATCAATCGCGAGCCGTGACTTTCGCCGCCGCTCATATATCTAACGCCCATGAACTCACCTCGTCACGTGTAGGAGCCGACGATATAACCGCCGTCCACGAAAAAATTTTGTCCCGTTATCCAAGCCGCTCTATCGCTCAGCAGGAAAAGAATCATGCCCGCCACGTCGCGAGCCGTGCCCAAGCCTAACAGGTGCCGCGAAATAATTTCTTCGCTTGCCGTCGCCGCGTACATTTCGTTTTGCATCATCTCCGTTTTGACTATCGCGGGTGCCACAGAGTTTATCCGGTGCTTGCTACGAATAATTTCCGACGCAAACGATTTAACTGCCGCTTGCACTGCCGCCTTTGCCGCCGAGTATGCAAATATACTCTTGCCGCTGAACTCGCCCGCTATCGAACTCATCAACACGAACGAGCCGCCGCCGTCCGAAAATTTTTTACGCGTCGCCGTCTGAACGAAGTTGACCGCGCCCCAAAAGCTCGTGTCGAAAATTTTATGGGCAAGGCTCTCGTCGAAGGAATTGAGCGGCGTCAAGCCCCAAATGCCCGCCGTGTATACTCCGCCGTTAATCCTGCCGACCACGCTTGTAAAATTCTCCAAGACCTCCGCCCAATCGTTAGGTCTTGCCGTGAGCACGTCAAGTTGCTCCGTAAAGATTCGCGGCGGGCGTTTGACAAGACTAATCGGCGAATTCTTCTTAAGTTCGGCTAGCCTTTCCAAGTTCCGCCCGATAGCTAAGACGTTCGCGCCGCTCTGTGAAAGTTCAATCGCCGCTTGACGACCAATGCCACTCGACGCGCCGACCACTACAAAATTTTTCCCGCTGAAATCAAATGTCACACTCAAAATAGTTCTCCCCTAAACGAATCTGCACACGTGGTCAACGGCAATATCCGAGAAGCCGTAAGCCTCCGCCTTAGTTAGTCGCCCGTTGCACACGTCGTGAATTCTCTTTAGTAATAAATCGCCCGCGCCGTCAATCGTCAAGTCGCCCGTGATGATGTCGCTCAAGTCCACGTCGATATTGTCTTCCATCCAAGAATAAGTCTGCGCATTGGCAGTGACTTTGAGTACAGGAACAATCGCGTTGCCGGTGGGCGTGCCGCGCCCCGTCGTGAAGATTATCGCGTTGCAACCCGCCGCTACCATCGAAGTCACTGACGATATATCATAACCTGCCGTGTCCATGACGATTGCCCCGCGCTTAGTCGGTCGCTCCGCCTGATTCAAGACCTCGACAATCGGACGCGTGCCGCCCTTGCGTATGCAACCTAAACTTTTTTCGTCAATGGTCGACAAGCCGCCGAATTTATTTCCGGGCGTCGGCTGCCCTGCTCGACAATCTTGCCCCGCCGCTTTAAGGTGTGCTTCATAGTCCGCGCAGATTTTTATAATCTGGTTATGAAGTTCGGGAGTAGCCGCACGCCTAGCCAAGACGTGTTCGCCGCCAATCCATTCGATTGACTCGCTCATAAGTGTCGACGCGCCCAAGTCAACAAGCTTGTCACTGAGCTTGCCAACCGCAGGATTGGACGCAATGCCCGATGTAGCGTCGGAGCCACCGCACTCAATGCCGAGCAACAGTTCCGATATATCGCAAAGGTCTTTCTGTTGAAGAGCCGCTTCTGCCGCCAAGTCACGCGCCGCCCGAACCGCCTTTTCAATCGTCTTGAGCGTGCCGCCCTCCTCTTGAATTCCGAACGACACAACGGGCTTGCTTGTCATAGCTTTAATCTTGTCGCGTAGCTTAGCATGCGGGACGGTCTCGCAACCCAACCCGATTATCACCACGCCGAAGACATTAGGATTGCACGCAAAGCCCGTTAAGACTTTTTGTGACAGCGCAGTATTCGCCGCCACGTCTGAACAGCCCGT
>CAMNLS010000073.1 GCA_946543495.1 uncultured Selenomonadales bacterium
ACGGGAAGCCGCGATAAATTTCAAAGCCGCGAGCAACGTAAGTTATAATCTCGGTGCCTTCGGGCAGATTCAATTTAACGTCGTCAAGCACAAGACCTGGACGCTTGCCGCTTGGGTCGGGCGAACAAAATCTGGTATCAATGCCTTCGTGAATTATGTTGAGCTTAGGTTTGTATTCTTCGGGGAACTGGTCGTATTGCCACTTAGTCGGACAAATGCCCGCGTCGCACAGCTCCAAATTCATTAAGTGATGAGCATTGCGCGTGCGAATTGAAATGCGGTTGCCAATTTGCGGAACTTCATCTGGCCACCAATAACAGTCGCTGTCCTCAACGAGATAATACCATTCAAAGTAACCCATGATTGGGACTTTAGGATACATGTCCTTGCAATAGAGAGTGGAGCCCCAACCCGTATGACCGATTATCACATCGGGTCTAACGTTCTTTTCTCTGGCGAGCCACTCCATAGCCCGAAGAACCGCTTGTCCTTCAACGACAGCTTCAGCTGCAGGGCGCAAAGGTCCGCAGGTCTTAATCCAATCTTCCGCCTTTTCGTCTGGCTTGGGATAAAGGGCAAGTGTCACGTTCTTAAGTTGTGCATTGATTGAATTCTCTTTGGACAGGAAGTACACGTCGTTTTCGGGATTGCTTGCAAGGTAAGGCGCAAGGTTCAGATACTGCGCGGGGAAGGAAGGGTGCAGAACAAAAATATTCACGGTAAGAATCGCTCCTTTTTACATCATCTGCGCTTGGTGAAGTTTTGCATAGACACCGTTGCGCTTCATTAACTCATCGTGAGTGCCCGCCTCGATTATGCGCCCCTTGTCGATGACAATAATCGCATCACAGTCACGAACGGTCGACAAGCGGTGCGCGATCATCAGCATCGTGCGCCCGCGAGAAATCGGCTCAATATTATTCATGATGATATTTTCTGATTCGTAATCAAGAGCACTGGTTGCCTCGTCGAAAATGATAATTCGTGGATTGGATAGCAAGGCACGAGCAATCGCAATTCTTTGACGTTGCCCGCCGCTTAAAAGACTGCCGCGTTCACCGACAAAAGTTTCATAACCGTTTTGGAATTGATTAATAAATTCTTCTGCACCAGCCAAACGAGCCGCATTAATAACTTCTTCATGCGTGGCATTTGGGCAGGCAACGCGAATATTTTCTTCAATCGTGCCGCTGAAAAGTTTACTATCCTGCAACACGACGCCGATTTGACGACGAAGCCAAGCCGGTTCAACTTGAGCGATGTCAACGCCATCAATCATAATTCGTCCCGTGTCTGGCAAGTAAAGCCGTTGAATTAATTTAGTCAACGTCGACTTACCGGAGCCCGAACGCCCGACGATGCCGACTTTCATGCCGGCGGGAATTCTTATGTTGACGTTATCAAGAACTCTGCCGCCCTCTTCGGTGTAGCTGAATGCTAACTTTTCCAACGCAATTTCGCCGCGCAAGCTGGGAAGTGTCGTGCGGGAAGGATTGAACGCCGGCTCGGTATCTTCGTCCATGATGTCCGCCATTCTTTCCATAGAAACGCGAATTTTTTGGAAGTCTTGCCATTGATTAATCAAGCGCATAATCGGTCCGATTAACTGTCCGGCAATCATTTGGAACGCTATCAATTCACCGACAGTAATATCGCCTTCCATGACGTAATAAGCACCAACCCAGAGAATTACAAGGTTGAACATGCTAAAGAAGAAAGTGCCGATTGAATTTGCAACGTTCGCCACATTAACGACATCAAGAGAGGCTCTGACCAAACGAGCAAGTACTTCTTCATAGCGGCGAATAAAATGATTCTCAACACTAGTTGCTTTAACCGTATGAATACCGGTTATTGTTTCGATAAGGAAGGAACGATTCTCGCTGGCGATTAAGAATCTTTCATTAATCAAGCGTTTGAATATCGGCGCAACGATTAAATTCAGGAGAACGAACAGCGGAATCATACAGAGGACAACGGCACTTAGTATCCAGCTGTAATAGATAAACATGACCGCGATATAAATCATCGCAAAGACAATATCAAGGATAATCATAAGGCTGTTGTTCGTCATAAAGCCGCGCAATGTTTCAAGCTCGCCGACACGGGAGACAACGTCACCGACTTGCCACTTTTGGAAATAGCTTATGGGCAGTGCGGTAATATTTTTGTAAAGGCGCGAACTCAATACAACGTCCATCTTGCTTGTAATATTCGCGAAAAGATAATCTCGCAAGCCGGACATAACTTGTTGGAAGAGCGTACAAAGAACCATGCCAAGTACGAGAATATCCAATGCCTCAGCTGCTCTGTGCACCAACACTTTATCAATGATATTTTGTACAAAGAACGGTGACGCCAAGCCTAACAGTTGCAATATTAACGACAAGAACAAAACATTTTGCCATAAGGGTAAGTACTTCGCCATGACTGGTACAAACCACTTAAGACCGAACTTACTTTTATTTTTATCGAGTTCGTAACGACGAGTAAAAAGTATTGCGTCGCCTGTCCAGTCCATCAGCAATTTATAACGGTCGACTTTAACGGGCTGTTGTGAGAAGGCAGGATCCATTACATAGATATTGCCTTCGCGGATTGTCGTGATGACGACGCTTCTGCCCGAATGCAACTTGATTAAGACGGGATAAACAAGCCTATCCAAATCCGCCTCTTTTAAGCCTTTATACATCTTAGCTTTCAATTTCAATTCGCGGGCAGCTCTTACAAGCAACATAAAATCTACGCTACCCTCTTGCAAAACGTAAGCGCGTTCAAGTTGGCGATAATCGGCTGGAATGTTGTAATATTTAGCTATGGCTACAAGGCAAGCAAGCCCCGTGTCGATACCATTGACAATACCGCCGTCTTCAGACTTTTTAACGTCGGTATCGAGTTGACCGGGCTTTGCTTTGTCGATAGGGACTTTCTTTGGTTCAATCTTGCCGATAGATTGACCTTTGGAAGACATCAATTTTCTATCGTCGGGAGTTTGATTTTTATTTTCTGCCATAAATTAACGCTCCCTTAAAGCTTCGGAAGTATAGCGACGGAATGGATCAAGGAAGAAGTCAATGATTCTCTTTTCTTTGATTTTAATTTCCGCGCTAACGTTCATGCCGACTTCGAGTTTTGCCGGTTGTCCATAGATATTTATATCGTTACTTGTCGGGTCGAGTAGGAGCTTGTATTTTTTATCGCGCTGAGGGTCGTTCGGTTCGTTTACAGCGTCCGCGCCTATCTCCATGACTTCAGCCTTATACATGCCGAACTTTTGGAAATTGAATGTCTCAACTTTAACCTCTGCCTCTTGACCGACTTTGATAAAGCCTATGTCCTTGTTATCTGCGTAGACTTCAAATTCAAGCTTGACATCTTCGGGGACGATTTGCATTAAAGGCTGAGCATCCGTCACGATACCGCCGAGCGTGTGGATATTCAAGTTGTAAACTCTTCCGGACGTTGGCGCATAAATCGTTGCCATGCGCGAATCTTCGTCTGCTTTTTTAATTGCCTCACTAACGGAGTAATATTCTTTCTTTGCCTCGACGAGTGCCGTCATTATATCCTTGTGATAAGCGGCGTCGACGTTTGCTAAGTTTTGTTGAGCCTCGGCGATTTCTGCTTTAATGCTGTTAATTGAATCAAGTTCCGCCTGAGCATTTTTAGCATATTCAATCGTCTTGCTTTGCTGTTCAAGAAGTTGGAATTGGGAAATAGCATTTTGCTCACTCAAGTCAATGAGACGCGACTCTTTCTCTTCTTCGATAGCCAAAACTTGCGCATATTTTTCGTAGGTTGCCTGAGTTGCTTGCAGTCTTGCTATCTTTTGATTGATAACGTCCACGCGGCTTTGGCGTTGCGTATTGTAGTCCGATATGCGACTCTGATAAAGAGCCATCTCAGCCGCCAAATCGTGCGCCTCAAGGTCGGGGTCTTCTTCTGGAACAAAAGGTTGTTGCGTGAGTTCTGCCGTTAAGCGTTGAATATCAAGCTTATAATAGGCGGCGCGTTTCTTTAGGCTGTCATAATCGGCGGTAGTAGTCGTAGGATCTAAGACAACAAGCACGTCGCCTTCCTGAACGAGTTGCCCTTCCTCGACGTTAATTTCTTTGACAATGCCTTTGTTCTTAACTTGAACGGTTTTAATCTGCCCCGTGGGAATGACCTTGCCCGCCGCAACCGCGACTTCGTTAATGTGTCCTAGAATTGACCAAGCTAACGCGACGACCACTAAAAGCAAAATCGTCCACATAACAAGCCGTCCTGTCGGTGAAGGAGGAGTTTCCGTCACTTCCAGTATCGCTGGCAAGAATTCAGTTTCTTTTTCTACTTCTTCCCCGCGAGTGAGCCATTTAAAAAATTTTTTCATTGTGTCTACCCTCTGCTTTCTTGCTGATCGTAAAGATAACGATAGAGTCCGCCAAGTGCCATTAATTGTTCATGCGTGCCGCTCTCGACGATTTCGCCTTTGTCGATAACAATAATTTTATCGCAACGACGCACCGCGCTCAATCTGTGAGCAATGATAAGCATCGTCCGTCTCTCTCCGATTGCTCCCATATTGTTAAATATGATTCTTTCTGATTCGTAGTCGAGGGCACTAGTTGCCTCATCGAAAATCAAAACAGGCGGGTCGGAAAGCAATGCGCGAGCAATAGCCACACGTTGACGTTGACCGCCAGAAAGAGAATCGCCGCGTTCACCAACCTTAGTATCGTAACCTTCTTTGAGTTCCAAAATAAAATCGTGAGCACCAGCAAGCCTTGCCGCACGAATAATTTCGTCCATAGTAGCAGTTGGGCGGCTTATTGCAATGTTATCGCGAACACTGGAATTGAAAAGGTAATTCTCCTGCATGACAACCCCAACTTGCTCTCTAAGCCACGAAAGATTAGCCTCGCGGGTATTGACGCCGCCTACAGTAACACTACCTTCTTCGGGAATGTAGAGGTTTTGTACTAAGTTCGTCAGCGTGGATTTGCCGGAACCTGAACGCCCGACGATTCCAATTTTTTGACCAGGCAGGACAGTCAGATTTATATTCTTCAAGACGAGCGGCAAGTCAACACGATATCGGAAGGAAACGTTCTTAAACTCAATCGCACCATCAATTCTTTCGTCTCCGCGCTTGCCCATCTCGTGAATAATAGGCTCCATTGGCGTATTTAAAATGTCACCGACCATGTTGAGCCCCATTCTTAACATAAATAAATCCCACCACATCATCAAGAGCTTTGTTAATGGGCCTGTTGCCTGTCGCGAAATCATTTGGAAAGCGATTAATTGACCGAGAGTAAATTCGCCGTTCATGACCATATTACCGCCGTACCAAAGGATTCCAAGCGTTACTATCCCATCGGAAACTCCTCTGTAGCCGCCAAGAAACACCATGAATTTTCTCATCTCAAACATTTTGCGAACATAACGAGATGTAAGAGTTTCCCATTTATTGTTTGTTTGAGGCTCTATAGCCAATGCCTTAACCGTTTCAATACTTGTAATTGATTCGATCATGAACGCTTGCATTGCTATTCTTGCTTGAAAAATACCGCCTACTTTTTTCAGGAGTATTGGCATGGCTGCAATTTGAACTGAATATAGCGGAACCAATAACAATGCTATTAAAGTCAATGGCACCGAATACCACAACATGAAGGCTACAAATATTACGGAAAATAAAACATCGAGTACTGCCATTAAGCCGGGGCCAGTAAAAAAGTTACGAACTCTTTCGAGCATATCAATACGGTAAAGTAATTCGCCAACACGTCTGTTTTCGTAATAAGGTAAAGGTAAAGAAATTAAGTGGCGAAATAATCGTGTTCCCAAAATAGCATCTAGCTTATTTGTCGTGTGATTAAGTATATAGGTTTTCAATGCAGTTAGAAGTGCTTGCATTGCGAAGAAGAGCACCATGCTATAACCTATAACTGTAAGTGTAGATAAGCCGTTGTTACCTATAACTTTATCAATTATAACCTGCGTAATGAGTGGGAAGACAATTCCCATTACCTGAAGGAATAACGATGCCGCTACCACTTCCAAAAGCGGTTTTTTGTAACGCTTAATAATCTTCCAGAACCAGTCAATGTTGTATTTTTTCTTTATGTAAGCCCAATTAAACGCCGCAGAGAATATCATCATCTCTTTTGACCAATTTTCCAAGAATTCCTTCATTGGAATAGCTTGTGGCTTGTTTTCTCGCGGGTCAATCGCCAATACAACTTCGTCGTTAGTGCTACCGATTGCGATATAAGCCCCATCATTCATCCTAACAATGGCAGGATATTCAATCGAGCGGAACTCATCAACAGTTGGATGAATAATTGTACTGTTTAGTTTATATTTTTTTGCCAGCTTCTGAAGTTTTTCCCAGTTCAAGCGATCATCCGTTTCGGGGTTTTCTTCATAAATTTTTTGCAAGTCCTTAACCCCGAAGTGTTGCAAGACTTTTATCATGGAGATTATCCCCGTCCTATCCTTGGGCGGCGAGGATTTGTTTTCAGGCATATTGCATA
>CAMNLS010000074.1 GCA_946543495.1 uncultured Selenomonadales bacterium
GGACGTGCAAGGACAATTCATGGCTAAGCGTGCTTTGGAGATTGCGGCGGCAGGCGGGCATAACGTCTTAATGGTCGGCGTGCCCGGTTCAGGCAAGACAATGCTAGCCAAACGCATGAGTTCAATCTTGCCGGAGATGACTCGCGAAGAAGCTTTAGAAGTCACGAAGATTTACAGCATAGCCGGCAAGCTCCCGCAAGGTAGCGGACTAATGACAAAGCGACCGTTCCAAAACCCAAATCACGACGCCTCAACGGCAGCGATAATCGGCGGCGGCACTAATCCCACGCCTGGTCAAGTCACACTCGCGCACAACGGCGTTTTATTCCTTGACGAGTTGCCCGAATTTAAAAAGCCCGTCTTGGAAGCTCTGCGCGAACCGCTTGAGGAACGGCAAATCACAATCAGCCGCGTCAACGGAACTTTAACGTTCCCTTCGAGCATGATTCTAATTTGCGCAATGAATCCGTGCCCATGCGGTTGGAATGGCGACAACGACCATTATTGCCGCTGTTCGACGCTTGAAATAAAAAAGTACACGCGCAGATTGTCGGGACCGTTGCTTGACCGAATCGACATTCAAATTCGCGTGCCGCGTGTCAAATACGACGACCTTAGCTCCAAACGCAGAAACGAGCCGTCAAGCACAATTCGCAAGCGCGTTTCGGAGGCAAGGAAGATTCAAACACAACGCCTTGCTAAATATCATCTCTTCTGCAACGCGCAGATGACACACGCTTTGATTCAAAAGTTATGTGTGCTTGAACCCGCCGCCGAAGAACTCTTAAAGGAAGTCTTCGAGACAAAAAAATTATCTGCGCGTTCTTACGACAGAATTATCAAAGTCGGGCGGACGATTGCAGACTTGGCGGGCGGCACGGAATTAATTTCACCGCGACACATTGCCGAGGCTATCAAGCTACGTAGCGACTTCGAGATTGACAACTAAAACACAAAGCGCGGGTATAAGCTTCGATTCATTGAAGACTTAGCCGCGTCCGCTGTTTGGTTACTTTTCAAAAGTAACAGAGATTGACAACTAGGAGGCGATTAAAATGTTCAGAGTGCTATTGTTTTCCGTGTTAATGCTTTTGTTTGTCGGGCAGGCTTATTCAAAGACATTGCCCGCCGAGCCAATCGAACAGCCATCTAAGGAAGTCAAAGAAGTTGCCTTAACGCACAAACACACTGCCGACTGCGAAAAGACTACTACCGAGCCTGTTCAAATAGTTTGCATATTGGATCGCTCTGGTTCCATGAGCAATTTGACTGCGGACACAATCGGCGGATACAATTCCTTCATTGAGCAACAGAAAGCTAAGGAGGGCACTGCCGAAGTCACGACCGTTCTTTTCGATGACCAATACGAAAAAATTTCCAACGCCGTTAATCTAAACGACGTTCCCGAATTGACTTCCGCGCAGTATTACGCACGCGGAACAACCGCGCTCCTTGACGCTGTGGGCAGAACGATTACGGAAGCTTTAAGCAAGATGGAGGGCGAAAAAATTTGCCCCGCTAAAAGGTCTGTGCTGGTTATGATTATGACTGACGGCTACGAAAACGCCAGCAAAGAATTCACTAAGGCAAAGGTCAAAGCTCTGGTCGATGCTACGACGAAGGAATACAACTGGAACTATATCTTCATCGGCGCGAATATTGATTCTGCGGCGGAGGCGGGCGGAATAGGTATTGACCGTCGCCACGCGACAAACTACGCGCCCACATCAAAAGGCGTTCGGGATTCGTTCGACATGATGAGCGAAGCCGCCGACGAAGTTCGCGAACACGGCACCTTGAAATAATCTCGGAAACTGATTGATAGCTGAAAATAAAAAACGCGGTCATAAGCTTGGCTTGTCGATAACTCAAGCGCGACCGCTATTCCGTCGCTTTTAAAGCGACAAAAACTCCTCAACCGTTTGCAGTCGAGGAGTTTTATTTTGTTTAAATTAGATTGCACGTTGAATCTTGCCGGAACGAAGGCAACGAGTGCAGACGTTGACGCGTTTAACTTCGCCTTCGACGATAGCGCGCACGCGTTGGATATTCGGCTTCCATTTACGTTTGGTCTTAAGGTGCGAGTGACTGACATTCATACCCGACATCGCGCCCTTCTGACAAATCTCGCAGTAAGCTGACATATTGATTCACCTCTTCTCTAAAAAAAGACAGGCGCATTGTAGCACAGAAAGTTTCGCCGTGCAAGTTTTAAGCAAAAAAATTACTCGCCCACAAGTCTTCGAGCGAGTATCTATATTAATTCCATACGCTTGCAATGTTAGTTGTGCGCCAGGAGGGCTGAAAGTTCGTTGACAAGTGCATTGATTCGTTGGAACTTCAGCTTATAGCTGACGCGATTGGCGATGAGCCGCGCCGTTGAATTCATAATCGTAACAATTTCTTCAAGATTGTTTTCGCGGAGCGTGGTGCCCGTCTCAACTATGTCAACGATACTTTCCGACATGCCGATTATCGGGGCAAGTTCAATCGAGCCGTTCAGCTTAATATACTCCATTTGCATTCCCTGCGCGGTAAAGAAACTTTCGGCAATGCGCGGAAACTTAGTGGCAACGCGTGTATGTGCGTAGTCTTCAAGGCGCGGACGCTTTTTATCTTTGGGCACCGCCATCATCAAATGGCATTTGCCAAAGTCCAAGTCAAGCAGTTCATAAACGTCCTTGCCAGACTCCAAGATAACGTCCTTGCCGATGATGCCGATATCCGCCGCGCCATACTCAACGTAAGTCGGAACGTCAGCGGTCTTCGTGATGATAAATTTAAGTTGCGCGTCTTCGTTGGTGATGATGAGCTTGCGCGATTTTTCGTGGAGACCTTCAGCCGTCCACCCAACCTTTTTAAGAAGTTCCGCCGATAAGCCGAAAAGTTTTCCCTTCGGTAGGGCTATCGTTATGAAGTCTTTATCTTGCATTTCTTCCGCTCCTTCCGAATGAAATTTCAGCCTCGAACATTCTGTTCCACGGGAAACGCACACGAATATTATCATTGCCCGTGAAAGAAGGCAAGTTCCTTTTTGCAAAGGTCTCAAGCAACGCCGCGCAACTATCAGCGGCACTGTCCCTTTTATCGTCTAAGACTTCGTAGCGACCATCGCCAGCAATCCAATCCAACTGACTCGCGCCAATCTGTCTGATGTTCGCTTGATAACCCCAATCGTCAAGGTAACGATGCAAGAGCAGTTCTTTAACGGCGTTATCCTTCATGCGCGCTGATAAAATTCCTTCGCTCAGAGCAAAGCCGCTTGAATTCGTCGGCGTATTCCAGCCAGCATAAGCTTGAAGCTTGAACAGTAGCCCGCGCCGTCTGAGTTGCTCCATTAACGCATTGTCCGAGCCATTGGCAAAGGCAACGTCGGCTATGATAACTTTGCGGTCGCCTTTAACGTAATCTTGAACGGTATCAGCAAAAAACTTCGTTCCTTGTCGAGCTGTGCCATTGTTAATCGCGTCGTTCGCCTCAAAGGTATCGCCGTCGGGATTGGTGTTCACGGCAAGGATAAAATCTGCGCGGCGTTCGTCTTCGGTGAACTTCGCGCCCACTACTTGAATAGCCGCACGAATTGAAATGTCAATCTCTTCGTCGGAATAGGAAGGAATGGTTAATGCGCCGCGTCCCCAGTTATACTTAACGTAAACACTCGGCGAAGTCTGCGCCCGTTCATTGACAGCCCGCGCCAATAGCAACAGCCCGAATTCATCAATGCCCGCCGTCGTCAAATATTTATTGCCGCTAAGCCCTCTGCCATACTCCAAGAGCTTGCGTCCTTCGTTATGCGTTTGTGAATAAGGCGCATTGTCATCACGACCAAGCAAGAGATAATCGAACGTGTTATCGCGGGCGCAATCGATTAGCTTTTTGTTGGCGTCGAAATTTTTCTCGCGCCGTCCCATCCAATCATCGAGAGCCTTTTGAGGGATTAAGCGTTGCAGGAAGTTGAATTCTTTAATTTCACGCGTCGTCAAGCCTTCAAGCTCCTGCTTATCCATTAGCTCCGTCAGACGGAAAATATTCGTGCCGTAGTAGCGATAATAGTCCGGCTCCTCGTAACCCGATGCTAAACCTGTGCGCGGCGTGCGCATGATTGACCCGAAGACATACAGCGGCAACTTCTTATGCTTCCTGCGGAACTCGGCAAACAAATCCGCCCGCGCTAAAATCTCATCGCCGTCGTAGTCGTGCTTACGCGAGCCTACCAAACTTCCATAAAGTAAAGCGTCCGACGAGATGACTGCCGCCGTTAAATCTTTAGTTGCGTTCTTGTTGAGCCAATCCCAAAGCAAGTCGGGGTCGCCGAGGTTTTCGCGGTTACCTAAAAGCTCTTCGGGCGGCGACACGATTTGAACGCCAGCTTTCTCCAAGACCATAATCGTTTGCTTGTTGACAATCGGGCGGCTGTCGTGCGGTATGTACAAAATCTTTTCCTTAGCAACTTTTTTCTTCGCCGAGCAGTCGGGAGCACCCGCGCAGATTAAAATCATCAGCACAAGGACACTCGCCGCCACACGACAAAAACTTTTCTTGATAATAATAAATCACTCTCCAAATCTCTTCGACTTCAAGAATCACATTAAGCTTAAAACGCGATCTTGAGGATTTAAACTGGTAATGATTTTCTTCAATCTACTATTACGTTCATGCCCCTCTAACCAAGCTTCGACATCAATTAAAGCGTCACTGTTGTCCGCGAGACGATAGCGAGTGCTTCTTTGCTCTTCAGCTTCGTTAGCATTGAAATTTATCTTCGGCTCGTCGAAATTTAGTAAAAACTTCTTAGAGCTTAAATCTTCTGGCGTTATGTTACTAAGATACGGAATGTAAGAAGCGTCATTATTTTCGCAAGCCCTTATAAACTCTTTGCAAGCCTTTCTTATATTCGTGGCAAATTTTTCATGACGTTGGGGATTTGCTTTTGGCTCGTCGAAGTTGAACGCGTACTTCCCTGAAACTAAATCTTTCGGCGTCGTGTTGTTGAGGTAGGGAATGTACGTAGAAATTCTGTAGTTTGATTGCAGATTTGTAACGAGTAAAACCGGCGTTCCTAAAGCTAAACAAGGCAAGGCGGCATGAAGTCGACTCGTTACGACAAGTGACGCACCCTGATAAAGTTTTAAAAGCTTTTCAATCAAAGCGTGCCGTTGAGTCCATGTCATTTGCGGAACAGGCGTATTTTCGGAAAAGAATGGAACTAACTTTCTAGGATCATGTGAGATAACAACGACTTCCTTTTTTGTGTTAGCCTTTACAAAATCGATAACGGATTCGTGTACGTCTGACAAAACAATTTTTCCATGCTGAGGAATATCTTTGAAAGGCTCAAGCGTTAAGGTTATGCACCCAGATAAATACGACGGTATTTCGGAATCTTCAAGTATCTTTAATGTGCCTTCGTCGCGGCAACCGATCGGTGAAATGTCCTTCAACCATTTCTTGCCGTAATCGTCCATAATGTATTTAAGATTATTTGTATGATAAAAGGTGTCGAAATGAATTGATATGGGAAGCACCTTTAAAAATGGAGACGGCGGCCAATTAAGAGGACGATGCATGTACCAACCAGCAAAGATAGCCGCGATTTTCTCTCCAGTCTCTGTATAAAAGCTGTCGAGATGTTCTCTGTCAACAATATAATCGACGTGCGGCAAAAATCTTTCCATTGCATAGGATTGAACATCATCGCCGATATTATTCGTATCCTTATAGATAATTAAGCCATACTTCATTCAATGTTCCTCCAAAAAACTATTTTTTCTTCGCGGCGCGCATGTCGCCCCACAAATCCCGCGCCTTGTCATGAATACGCGGTTCGCGTTCACGAACAGCTTTATCGCCTATCAGCTTGGAAAGATACGTCGTGGCTTTATCTGGTTCGCCGAGCCGCTTATAAATCGCCGCAAGCAGATAGATAACGGCGTTGTCGGTCAGTTCGCCAACGGGAAAATGTTCCTTTGCCAAAGCCTCTTCGTAGTGTCCAGCTGCCCGCAAAAGAAATTCGCGTTCTTTTTCTGTGTCGCCCGCCTCGCGATAAACCCATGCCAGTTGGTGAGCGTATTTAGCTTTCTTCGACGCTTTGCCGTGAATGAGGTCTTGAAACTTCAACGCAAGTAAAAATGCCGTCGTTGCATTGTTAATCGTGCGCTCCACAACGAACGGAATTTTGATATTTTTCGTGAGCAGGACGGCGCGAAGAATCTGTAAATGACGGTCGGGGATTTTCGTTGTGAAAGTCTTTTCGTCCGCCGCGAACCCGCAATTTTCGCAGACCCAAACTGTGTAATAGTAAGGGTTGAAGTCTTTGTAGTGAACGCAGGCATCCTCGTCGCGGCTTATGACCATAATCCGCGAACGAGTTTTGACAACACGCATTGTTTGTTCGCAAATCGGGCAAGTCTTTTCGACGACAAAAGTTTTTCCAACAGCCATGACATCACCGCAGGTATTTATTGCAAAGAGCCTTGAGCTTGTCCGCCTCCGCCTCAGCCAAGTAATCGG
>CAMNLS010000075.1 GCA_946543495.1 uncultured Selenomonadales bacterium
GATTCGTCTGCTTATGGGTTGGTTCATCGTCGTTGCGGAACTTCTTTTGCCGCCGTCAAGTATCGTCTTGGGCTATTGGATGCTTGGTGCGTTCCTCATGGCGATAAAACGTTTTGCCGAATATCGAATGATTGACAATCCCGAACTTGCCGCCGCGTATAGAAAATCTTTCGCGAGCTATTCGGAGGCGTCGCTTTTGATAAGTGCGTTCTTCTATGCAATGTGTTCGGTGTTCTTTATTGGCGTCTTCCTCATCAAGTATCGAATCGAATTGGTGCTATTCGTGCCCGTGCTAATCGGTACGTATTGTTATTACTTCTGGCTGTCGTTCAAGAGAGATTCGGCAGTGCAGAAACCAGAGAAGCTTTATCACGAACACGGGCTTATGCTTTACTGCCTGCTGTCGATAATTCTGTTCGCGGTGCTTATGACTGTCGACATTCCCGCGCTAAAAATTTTTACGACGAACGAGCTGATTCACCTATGAAGATTTACAAGGCTTGGGTTCTCGACTTCGACGGCACGCTTACTCGGTCATGGCTCGTGCGAATTCTTATGGCTCTGTGGTTGATGAGTTATTATCTCCTTCGACCGTGGCGGCTGAAGGAAATTTTTATCTTGCGTGATTGGCGTCGGCTAAGGGAGGAGCGGTTTTGCGCAACGGAAGAAAATTTCTACGAGCTACAGCTTGCGGAACTTTCTCGGCGATACCAAATGCCCGCCAATCATGTCGAAAAAATTTTGCGGGCGTGGCTGATTGAGCGTCCGAAAAAAGTTCTTCGGCTCTGTGTGCGAAAAAATTTTCTTGCCGCCGTCAAAGCTAATCAACTGCGTGACGTGAAAATGATAGTTTACTCGGATAATCCCGTTCGCGAAAAGTTGCGGGCGATAAATTTTTCCCCCGACGCTAGCTTTTCCGCCGATGAACTGCGTTGCATGAAACCCGACGCCCACGGCTTGATAAAAGTTTTAACGACGCTTGGGCTTGCCCCCGATGACGTGCTTTATATCGGCGACCGTGACGACCGCGACGGACTTTGTGCTAAGGCGGCAGGAGTGAATTATCTGGACGTAAAAAAATTTGAGGAGTTACTATGAACAAAAACTTTAATCTCGTTGTAATTGTACTTAGTGTCGGCTGTTTCCTCGTGAATTGGTTTATGCTCGGCGAATTGAAAAATCTTTGGAAAGTGGCGCAATTTCCATTCTTCGATTTTCACGGTCAATGGGCGTTGTGTGCTTACACTTTGAACGGCGTCGACCCATATTCGATAACGGGCATAAAGTCAGTGACAATAGAATATATCGGAGAAATCCCCTCTGCTTGGTCAACGACGCCTTGGGGGCTTATCCTCGGAAATTTTTTCTATCCCGGCTTCTTTAGCTTAGAACATGCGATAGTTTATTTCTTGATAATGAATTTTTTCTTCTTGATGATAACGACGCACTTCCTTACCAAACATTTCTACTTCACGCGAAAGGCATTGCCAGCATTCTTCGCGAGCTTTTTAATCTCTGTGTATTTCGGGAACGCGGGCGCGGTTATCTGTTGCATGTTAATCCTTAGCTGCCTTTTTGCAGAGGAGAAACCGATTTTGTCAGGCGTGCTGTTAAGTTTGGCAATGGTCAAACCGCAAATTGCTTTGCCAATATGTTTTGCCCTGTTGCTAAAGAAAAATTTTAAAATCTTAACGGTGGCGGCGTTGATTGACTTGGCGGCGTGGGGCATTGCCTCTTTGCTGACGAATCAAACACCACTGACTTTGCTTACGGAGTTTTTTTCAATCGACACGGGCGGTGGCGTAGCTTTTGCAGGGTTGTTTACTCTTGCCTTCCCTGACAATTTATCACTTGCAATGGGCTTGAGCATGTTGGCGGGCGTGATATTCATTTGGTTGACGTTCAAGGACGAGAAATATTTTTGGGCGTGCCCTGCGTGCCTAGCGACGACTTTTTTTGCTTACTCCTTCCACAACGAATTCTTTATCTTGATACTGCCCGCGCTGTTTTGTATAAAGCTCGCCCGCACAAAAAATCTTTGGCTTGCCGCGTTTGTCTTCATGGCGATAGCTTCCTATGCCTTGTTCTTGCTTATGAAAGCATTCTGTCCAGACTCCTTGACGGTGTTTTGGATAACCCGAACAGTCTTTGCCTTCGTGCTAATCGCCATCGGTTTTCTAATGCACAGAGCGTTGAATTGTCAAAAAATTTTTGATTGATTGTTGCAACTTTGCCCGCGCTTGTGTTAAAATGCATTCTGTCTAGAAGGGGTTCAGCCCCCGCGAATTTGTGAGATATTTTTAGGAGGTAATGTACAATGGCGTTAATTACAACAAAAGCTATGTTTAAGAAAGCTCATGAAGGTGGTTTCGCTATCGGCGCATTCAACGTCAACAACATGGAAATCGTTCAAGGCATTACGGGCGCAGCTGGCAAACTCAATTCGCCGGTTATCCTGCAAGTTTCCAAAGGCGCACGTGCTTACGCCAATCATGCCTATCTCGTCCACCTCGTCAAGGCAGCTCTCGAAATTAACGACATTCCGATTGCTCTGCATCTCGATCACGGTCCGGACTTCGCAACCTGCAAAGCTTGCATCGACGGCGGCTTTACTTCCGTTATGTTCGACGGCTCGCACTATTCCTTCGCTGAAAACATTGAGAAGACCAAAGAAGTTGTCGAATATGCACATGCTCACGGCGTAGTTGTCGAAGCTGAACTTGGTCAGCTCGCTGGCGTTGAAGACGAAGTTTCCGTTGACGCTGACAAAGCTCACTACACCAAACCCGAAGAAGTCGTTGAATTCGTTTCCAAGACTGGTTGCGACTCCTTGGCTATTGCTATCGGCACCAGCCACGGCGCATTCAAATTCACGCCTGAACAATGCACCCGCAACCCCGAAACTGGCGTTCTTGAGCCGCCCGAACTTCGCTTTGACATTCTCGCCGAAATCGAAAAACAAATTCCTGGTTTCCCGATCGTTCTTCACGGCGCAAGCTCCGTTATTCCTAAGTACGTCAAAATCATCAACGACAACGGCGGCGCGCTTAAAGATGCAGTCGGCATTCCCGAAGCGCAGTTGCGTAAAGCGGCACGTTCCGCAGTCTGCAAGATCAACGTCGACTCCGATCTCCGTCTTGCCATGACCGCTGGCATTCGTGAACACTTCAATCAACACCCCGATCATTTCGACCCGCGTCAATATCTCACGCCCGCTCGCAACTACATTCAAGAACTCGTCGAGCACAAGATTAAAGAAGTTCTCGGCTCCGAAGGCACCGCTCCGGCTATCGCTGAACTCGCTAAAGAACTCAAGTAAGATATTTCTAGTCTCGATAAAACAACCGCCCTTCAAATCGAGGGGCGGTTTTCTTTTGCAATTAAATTCCGCACGTGGTACAATCAGCAAAATTTTTAGGAGGCAACGTGATGATTAAGATAATTTTTTCCGACATGGACGGCACACTTCTTACAAGCGAAAATAAGTTGCCCGAAGGCTTCGATGCGGCAATGGCTGAACTCAAACAACGCAACGTCATGTTCGCGCCTGCAAGCGGTCGGCAATATTTTTCTCTGCTGAAGTCGTTCTATAAGTATCATGGAGAGTTTTTATTTCTTGCCGAGAATGGGACGCTTGTCATGCACAAAGGCAAAGAGATTTTCAGCTGTCCAATTGATATCGAGGCGGCGCAGAAGGTTTTAGCGGTAAGCGAGAGCTTTAAAAATATTCTACGCGTCTACTGCGGCAAGAAAGACGCTTACCTCCTCAGCGAACAGGATAAGCCCGAATTCCATGTCGAGTTAGAAAAGTACTTCACGCACAACGCGGTTGTTGATAGCTTCGATGAGATTGACGACGAACCGTTGAAGGTTTCATTCTTCGATATCACGGGCAATGCAAAGAAAAATGTTTATGATAAGCTCACGCAGTTTTACGATTCATTGCAAGTCGTTCAAGCTTCTGCGTATTGGGTTGATGTCATGTCGCCGAGCATTAGCAAGGGCGTTGCTGTCAAAAATATTCAACGCGTCTTGAACTTCAAGCCGGAAGAGTGCGCGGCGTTTGGCGATTATCTCAATGATTTGGAAATGCTTCAAGCTGTCAGCTACGGTTTTGCAATGTCGAATGCTCATCCCGACTTAAAGAAGGTCGCGAAGTTCGAGACGACGAGCAACGACGAAGCGGGTGTCATCACGGGTATTCATCGCCTAATCGCTTACGGGTTGATTTAAGTGAGGAGGCAAAACCATGTCAATAAATTTCGTGACCTTTAACATGTTAAATAAAATGATACTTCAAAATCTGCACCGCATACCACACGACATTGACGTTGTAGTCGGTGTACCGCGCAGTGGAATGATTGTGGCGAATCTAATTGCCTGCTATTTGAATAAGCCATTAACGGACGTTGCGGGTGTTATTTCGGGAAGATTATTCGAGGCAGGTTGGACGAAGAATAAAACGGATTGGGTCAGAGACTTCTCGACGGTAAAAAAGATTTTGGTCGTTGATGATAGTGTCAATACGGGAACGTCGATTAATCAAGTTAAAGAGCGTCTTGCATTAGTCAACGTTGAAAAAGTTTATCTTACCGCCTTCGTCGTTACTAATTCAGCCGGCATTGTTGATTTATATTTTTCCATCTTGCCTCAACCGCGCATGTTTGAATGGAATTATATGCATCATGGTTTGTTAAAGAAATGTTGCGTAGATTTTGATGGTGTTCTTTGCCAAGACCCGACGCCCGAACAGAATGATGACGGCGAAAAGTATCGAAACTTTATTTTGAATGCCGAGCCGAAACTTATTCCGTCGCAACCTATTGGTTGGATTGTGACCGCACGCCTAAAGAAATACCAAGAAGAAACTGAAACGTGGCTACGGAAATATAACATTCAATACAACAATCTGATTATGCTAGACCTTGAATCGGCGGAACAACGAAGGGCACTCGGTCTCCATGCAAAGTTTAAAGCGCAAATTTATTCCGAGCAAAAAGATGCTGTGTTGTTCATTGAAAGTGACCCGCGTCAAGCTTATGAGATAGTGCAACTTACTAAGAAAGATGTCTTCTGTTCTGGGAACAGTTTAAAGTATCTTTGGGAAGGTAACATTTAATCTGATATGGGGGCTGTTAAATGGTGACGGCAATATTCCCCGCGGCGGGCGCAAGTCGTCGCATGGGCGGCGGCGTCAATAAAAATCTAATGGAGCTACGCGGCGAACCGATATTGATTCGGACGCTGAAAACTTTTTCTAAGGTCGAGCGCGTGAACTTTTTAATTGTCGTCGTCGCAGCTCACGAGGTCGAGACGGTTGAAGGACTTCTGCGCGGAACTTCAGAGCTTAAGCCGTGTCGAGTGACTATCGGCGGCAGTGAACGTCAATATTCAATCGTGAACGGCTTAAAGTGCTTGCCCGACGACGCAGAAATAATTTTGGTTCACGACGCGGCAAGACCATTAGTCACAGTGCAGACGATTAACGACGTTATCGACGCGGCAGAGGAATTCGGCGGGGCAATCGCGGCAGTTCCCGAAAAGAATACTATTAAGGTCGTCGACGTAGAAGGATTCGTTAAGCACACGCCGCCGCGCAGTGAATTAGTCTCGGTGCTGACGCCGCAAGGTTTCCGACGCGAAATTTTGTTGCGAGCCTACGCCAGGGCGGCTGAAGAAAACTTTTTGGGCACGGACGATTCAAGCTTAGTCGAGCGGCTGGGCATTAAGATAAAAGTCGTGGCGGGCGGCTATCAAAATATAAAAATCACGACGCCCGAAGATATTCACGTCGCGGAAAGTTTTTTGAGGAGCGGAATTAAATGATTCGGTTTGGTATCGGCTATGACGTACACAAGCTCGCGCCGAACAGGAAATTAATCTTAGGCGGCGTGGAGATTGAACACACGCTCGGACTTGAGGCGCATTCGGATGGCGACGTTTTGATTCACGCGATAATTGACGCGCTACTCGGTGCAGCGACGCTCGGCGACATTGGACAGCATTTCCCTATGACGGCGGAGTTCAAAGACGTTTCAAGCGTCGAACTGCTCAAGAAAACTCGTGAGCTTATCGCGGCGAAGGGATATTCAATCGGCAACGTTGATTCAATAATCGTGGCGCAACGTCCGAAGCTCGCGCCGCATATCTTGCCAATGCGTGAACGTCTAGCGCAAGTGTTGAACGTCGAACTTGACGCCGTGAGTGTTAAAGCCAAGACGGAAGAAGGGCTTGGCTTCACAGGCACGGAGCAAGGTATTGCGGCATATGCTGTGGCAAGTTTGGAAAGATAATCAACAGTCGAGGTGGCGGCGATGAAATTTTTCTCGCGGTCGCTTTGAAAGCGACGGAACAGCGGTCGCACTTTAGTCTTCGATAGCCATAGCTTGTCCCGCGTTTGAACGTAATTTAATCGTTGGAGGATTGTACATGAAATTTTTCTCGCGCATAAAGAAAGATATACGCGTCATCTTTGAGCGCGACCCTGCGGCAAAGA
>CAMNLS010000076.1 GCA_946543495.1 uncultured Selenomonadales bacterium
CCGCCGAGTTCAGTTCATACGCCGCGAACAAACCTATGAGCCCCGACGTCAACGCAATCAGCACGCTCAGCACGTGATAACTTTTGACCGAGTTGGTGACGTTGCGAGCCGCCGCCGCCGGTAAGACTAACAACGCATTGATTATCAGTATGCCGACCCATTGAATACTTAATGCCACCACCACTGCCAACATCACTGCGAAGGTTGATTCAACTGATTGAGTTCTTATACCGCGACTTCGTGCAAGCGTTTGATTCACCGAGATTATCAATAGCCGATTGAACAGCACCGCCCAACTTGCTAGGACGATTAAAAAAATTATTGCCAGCCCGATTAGATCGCCGCTTGAAATGCTTAGCAGGTCTCCGATTAGAAATCTCGAAAATTTGTTGAATTGTCCGCCCGCCGACATTATCATTAAGCCCAGTGCTATTGCCGTCGAGCTGAACACGCCGATAACCGTATCTGCGCCTGCGTGCGTCTTGTTCTTTATGTAAGTTATCAGCAATGCAAAGCCTATCGAAAAGCCGAGCAGTCCGAAAATTTCCGAGCCGACGCCGATTAATGCGCCGATTGCTATTCCCGTGAATGCCCCGTGCCCTAACGAATCCGAGAAAAACGCCATGCGATTTGATACGACCATTGTTGACAAAAGCCCGAACAGCGGCGTAACCAACAAGACCGCGATTAGAGCGTTGCGCATGAATTCATATTCAAACAATTTAATCACCAAGCAAGGATTGTATCAGCTTTAAAATACTTTGCAAGTTAAGAGAAATAGTTTATTAGATAAAAAGATAGATAGATAGATTAAAAGATAGAAAGTTGATAGCTTATAATCTTTTCATCTTATAATCTTTTAATCTTCTAATTAAGGAGGTCGTCATGAAAAAAATTTTACTTGCCGTTGCCGCGTCAATTCTCCTGTTCTTTATCACGAGCACGCCGAAAATTTTCATCGGCACGGACAATCAAACCGTCGCAATCGTCGAGGCTAAAGAACATTTGCCGCTAACTATTAAATTTATTCACTCCGTGCAAAAGACGCCCGTCATCGAGGAGCTTGAATATCAGGACGGGGAACTCGTCTTGATTCGGACGCGCTATAAGTCTCAAGGCGTCGGCTTGCCCTTCGACGCGGCGGACGGAACTTTTCAGCGCGAAGGCGAGTGGTTCATCTTCGATATGAACCGCCATTTCAAGCATTTGGAGCTAAGGACGGGCAAGGGCACGCAACTTAAAATCATTTTGGACGGGCAGACGCACGAACTTTATAGAGAATTCCCGCTCGGCACGAAAATATTTGTCAAGGTCTTGTGAATCAGTTAAAATCACCGCAAAGGGGGTTTGCTCATGAACAGACGGACTTTTATCAAGGGGGCGATTGCATTGACGGCGGCGGCTTATGTCTCTCCGACTATCGTATTCGGCGCGGAAAATTTGCGTTGGTGGCAGAGGAAATCAATCTACCAGATTTATCCGAAGAGTTTCCTAGACACGACGGGCAAGGGTACTGGCGACCTGCGCGGCGTAACTAGCAAGCTTGACTACATAAAAAGTTTAGGCGTCGGGGCAATTTGGTTGACGCCGTTTTACTCTTCGCCTATGGTTGATAACGGCTACGACATCGCCAACTACACCGAGATTGACCCGTCCTTTGGAACTATGGCTGACTTCGACGACCTAATCAAAGAGGCACGCGCCCGCGACATTAAAATCATCGTCGATTTGGTTTTCAATCACACGTCGGATAAGCACGCGTGGTTTTTGGAGTCGAAGACGAGCCGCGACAATCCTAAAGCTGATTGGTATATTTGGCGCGACGAAAAAAATAATTGGCGTTCGATTTTCGGCGGAAGTGCTTGGGAATTTTGCGAAGAGCGGCAACAATATTATCTGCACACCTTCGCGACGGCTCAGCCCGATTTGAATTGGGAAAATCCTAAAGTACGGCAAGCTCTCTTCGACGCGGCTAATTTCTGGTTAGACAAGGGCGCAAGCGGCTTTCGTATTGACGCTATTGTTTATATCAAGAAGCCGAGCCAGCTTATCGACGGTAAAGTTGATTCGGAAGACGGTTTGAGTTCAATTCACAACATGACAGCCGCCACGCTTGGAATCCTTGACTATCTGCGCGAATTCAAAGCTAAGGTCTTCGACGGCAAAGATATATTCACGGTGGCGGAGGCTAACGGCGTTCAGCCCGATGACTTAGGCGCGTGGGTCGGTGAACGCGGCGTCTTCGATACGCTGTTCGAGTTCAGCCACGTTAATATAATGTTCCCGCGTGGCGTAGAGATTTGGCACAGGGCAAAGCTTTATAAGCTAAGCGAGTGGAAGAAAACTTTAAGCGACAGTCAGCAGGCGACGCGCGATAGTTGGTATCCGATTTACTTTGAGAATCACGACCGCCCGCGCTCAATCGACACGTTCTTTCCGAGCGGCTCTGATAAAGTTTTGGCGGCTAAGGCGTTGGCGACGATACTTTTTACCCTGCGCGGCACTCCGTTTATCTATCAAGGCGAGGAGCTTGGCTTCAGTAATGCTAAGTTCAAATCGATTGACGAATTCGACGACATATCCACGCGCGGCAATTACAATTTGGCACGGGCGGACGGCTTGAGCGATAAAGAGGCAATGAGGTTTGCGCAAAAGTTCAGCCGCGACAATGCAAGGACGCCTATGCAGTGGAATACGTCAGCTAATGCGGGCTTCACGAGCGGCAAGCCGTGGTTGCCTGTTCACGATGACTTCAAGACTTGCAATGTCGAGGTCGAGGAACGCGACGCCGATTCCGTTTTGAATTTTTATCGCAAGCTCAGCGCGTTGAGGAATTCGAGCGACGTTTTAATCAGCGGCGAATATGCGGAGCTTTATCCCGATAACGAGGAACTTTATATCTTCACGCGGACGCTCGGCGATAAAAAATTTATAATCGCGGTGAACTTCACGACGCACAATGTTAGGCTGCCTGCTAAACTCTTTGACGGCGCGAAAAAGATTCTTGGCAACTACGCCGATGAGAAAAATTATTTACGGGCGACGGAGGCGGTTATCTATGCAAATTAAAGTTGCGGCGACGGACTTTGACGGCACGCTTTACAGGAATTCAAACATTCCGAACGACGAGCTTTGGGCGATAAAAAATTGGCGGACAGCAGGTAACAAGTTCGGTATCGTCACGGGGCGGACGTTCGTCATGCTTGAGAAGCACCTTAAAGAATTTAACTTGGACGTTGACTTTTCAATCTGTTGCAATGGGGCGATAATCCACGACGGCGCGGGCAAAGTCATCTTTGAAACGGAAGTTCCGCGAAAAGTTTTGTTAGAGCTGATGAACGAGCCGTGCGCCAATAAAAGTTTGCATTTTGCCTTCGAAACGGCGGACGAAGTTTTTTATTGCCGAACGAACGAGCAATCTTGGATGTTCCGCGAATATGATAAATGGTCGTTCGCCTTGACGAAGATTGACGACGAACAAGTTGCCACGCTATCGAAGAAGATTAATCAGCTTGCATTGGACTTCACGACGCCCGAAGAGACCGCGCAGGCGGCGGAGCTTATCAATCGGAAGTACGGCGCGGAGGTTTTCGCGCAAAAAAATACCCACAGCGTTGACATAGTGGCGGCGGGCATAAACAAAGCGCAAGGCGTGGAAAGTTTGTTGCGGGTTATGAATTGGCAAGGGGCGCGGGTCTTCGTTATCGGCGACGAGTCAAATGATTTGCCGATGATAAAACATTTCGGCGGCTACACCGTCTATTCCGCGAAGGATTTCGTTAAGCGCGAGGCGACAGAAATATTTGATTCAGTCGGGGAGATGCTCAATCACTTCGTTTGATGAATCTTGACAGATTATAGTCTAAATGCTAACATGACGCCATTTAAAATTATTTGATTGGAGGAATTGCTTTTGTCTTTTGAAAAATCCGAATCCGAACAGATGAAACGAATGGTCTTTGACGGAAATGTCCGCGTAACAATCGAAGCGGCTAATTTCGAGTTGGAAGACTCTGAAACAGAAAATAAAAATACACTTCCACCATTAAGAGTAGGTATACTGCGTAGAAATAAAGATGGCGTTTGGAAACCACAGCACACAATTTGCGCGATGTTTTACATTGCCAAGCAATTCAATATAGAGCTGTTTTTATTCTCCCCTAATGATATTAATTTTGAAGATAGAACCGTTACCGCTACCTTCTTGGAAGGCAACGAAAGGGTTCAAAAAGTTATTCCTTTGCCCAAAATTATTGATTCCACACCAAATTTTCCCAATACCGATGTTGGTAGAAAGCTGGCACGATTGAGGGGAGATTATTTTTTTACCCGAAATCCTCTCCACACGACAAAGCAAAAAGTTTATAACATGCTCTTAGAAGACGGGCAGTTTAAAGACTTTTTAATTGAAACGCACACCGTTAATAATTTAAGTCACTTCTTGTCATTACTGGGAAAATATAACAATCACGTAATCTTAAAGCCTTTGCGCGGCGCAAGAGGTATTGGCGTTGCCGAAATAATCCTCAATGGCGATAAATATATTGTCAATCTTTCCAATGAAAAATTTTATCTTAATGCTGAAGAATTCTCGACCTTTTATGAAGAACATTTTACGGAGGTCAAGCACATTTTACAACCGTATATAGTTTCACGGACGAAGCAGAATAATCCTTTTGACATCAGAATTCATGCGCGTCGAGGAGCTGGCGGAAAGTTTAAGGTTACGCCTTTCCCGCGAATTGGTAGTGCAAATGGCGCGGTGTCGAATATTTCTACCGGCGGTTATTCCATGAAGTTTGAGACGTTTCTTCAATTAGAATTCGGAAAAGATTGGGAAATGATTTATAACCGGCTGATAGAGTTCGGAAAGGTTTTCCCCGATTATTATCAATCTTTCTTCAAAGTAACTCTTTTTGACATTGGTGTTGACGTGGGAATTCAACGACGTGATGACGGTTATGACTTTAAGATTTTTGAGGTTAATACTCAAATTGACGGTCCCTTTTTCGAGATAGAAGACGCTATTACGTATTTTGAATATTTCAGATACATAGACCAAAAACTTCGTGAAGGTTCCCTTACGTTGAAAAACTCTTAAGAAAGGATTCGATTTTATTGTCCTTAAAAGAATTATCCGAGAAACTTTATCCTGTATTCATAAAAGAATTTGCCGAAGCTAAAACGTGTAAGTTGTTTCTTTCCGCCTCAACGATGAACGATAGAGCGATAGTGCGTCATGGCGTTCGTAGCACGCCAGAGCAAGCATGGGAAGCCGTCATGACTTTGTTGGAAAAGGCTTTCGACGGTAAGGAGCAACCGTCTGTTTTGCGTGCCGATTGGGTAACGTCAAGTTCAAAAATAACTTGGGTGGATTATCTCGACAAGTTGAAGTCAAGGAAGCGCGGCTGGTTCAGACAGGGTATAGCTTTAGATAAAGATTATAAATTGGTATTTACTGAACAGGAACTCAACGCCAATTCGATTATCTACGCGTTCGGCTTGGATGCAATCAAGTGCGAGTTTCAACCAAAGCAAGCGGACATTTATTGCCGTCAACGGTTTGAGCGCGGCTTTCCAAAGATGAACCGCAAAGATAAGATTGAACTATTCAACACTTCGGCTATCTTCGTTCAAGACGGAATGACGGAGCCATTAAAGCTCGTTGGCAAGGGCGACGTTTCCGACAGAAGGAAACTTAATAGAGACAATCCCGAACTTTTTATCAACATGGCAAAGGCGGCGGCAAAATATCTTGTTGCGCAGTGTAAGGAAGACGGGCTGTTTGTTTACGGCTTTTATCCTTGCAATGACGAAGTGATTGAGGGCTACAACGTTCATCGCCATTTAGGTTCGCTGTTTGCTATGGCGGAGGTTTATGCCGTGAGCGAAGACGGCGACGATAAAGAGGCTCTCGGCGCGGCAATCGAACGCGGCTTGAACTACGCGATAAATAATTACATTGTCTATCGCAAGACGCCCGAAGGCGAGGACATCGCCTATCTTAACGACGGCAGACGGACGACAGTTGGCATGAGTGGTCTTGCGTTGTTGGCGTTCAGTAAGTGGACGACCGCGACGGGCACGAAGAAATATATTCCGCTTATGAAGTCTATTGCTCGCAGTATTCTTTCCGTGCAAAAGGCTGACGGAACTTTTATACACGCTTTGAACATAAGAGATTTTTCTACGCGGAAAGATTTTGCCGTCCCGTTCTATGACGGCGAAGCTATCTATGGCATGTTGCGCCTTTACGCCATCACCAAAGACAATGCGCTACTTGAATCCTGCGAACGAATCCTCAACCGATTCATTGAGACGGAATATTGGAAGAACTACGACCATTGGCTCGCCTATGCCGCCAATGAGTTCACGATTTATCGCCCCGAAGAAAAATATTTCGAGCTGGGACTCAATAACATGTTGCCCTATATGCCAAAGATGGTAAACGC
>CAMNLS010000077.1 GCA_946543495.1 uncultured Selenomonadales bacterium
AAGTGCTTACAGCTTAAGAGTGCGGCAGGTCACTAATCGGAGTGACCTTTTTTTTAGCTTTAGTGGAGGAGTGCAAGTGTTCCAACTGAGCAAGAGGGAAATTTTTCGTGGCAAACACGACTTTAACGCGGTACACTCACGCGGGCGAGCGTTCGCCAATCATGCAATGGTTTTGCTTGTCGTGCACGATGAACGCTACAACGGCAAAGTCGGTTTCGCTGCAGGCAAGAAACTTGGCGGCGCAGTCGTCCGCAACCGCGTCAAACGTCTCATGCGCGAAGCTTATCGGCTCAATAAAAATTCTCTCCACCGTAATTGCGCAATGATTCTTGTCGGGCGAAAGTTCCTAACCACTGCAAAGTTCAAAGACACCGAAAAGGCTTTCCTTGCCCTTTGCAAGCGTGCCAAACTTTTATCATGACGAGATTATTAATATCCTTAATAAAGTTTTACCAACGATGGTTATCGCCGCTAAAAGCTCCGTGTTGTCGTTTCGTGCCGACGTGTTCAGCTTATGCACTAGACGCCTTAACAAAATACGGCGCGGCTCGCGGCGGGTGGTTGACGCTTAAAAGAATTCTGCGTTGCAATCCGCTTTGCAAGGGCGGCTATGACCCCGTTCCCTAAAGGATGTGATTTTTTGGAAGAACCCGGACTCTTTGGCGGCATATTCGAGCCGATTGAACAACTCATGACCGCCGTCCTGACCACACTTTATTCGCTGACGGAAATGCTCGGCGTGCCCAGCTACGGCTTGGCAATAATCCTCTTGACTGTACTTATAAAAATTTTGGTCTACCCGCTCACAAAGAAGCAACTTCAATCGATGAAGGCAATGCAAAAGATTCAGCCGCAGATGAAAAAGTTGCAAGACAAGTACAAAGACAACCCGAAGATGTTACAGCAAAAGATGATAGAGCTATATCAAAAAGAGGGAGCAAATCCCATGTCGGGTTGCTTGCCCATGCTGATTCAAATGCCAATCCTAATGGGCATGTATTATACGCTTTATGCCTTCGACTACGGCGGCGCGGCTCCGTCCTTCCTGTGGCTACCGAGCTTATCAGAGACAGACCCGCGATATATTCTTCCGTTTTTATCGGCGGCAACGACTTTTCTTCAACAAAAGATGATGTCCAATACGAGCGAAGCCAATCAGCAGATGAAAGCTATGATGGTTATAATGCCTTTGTTTATAGGCTGGATAAGCTTGCAATTCCCCGCAGGGCTCGTGCTTTATTGGGTGACGATGAATATCGTACAGATTATTCAGCAGTGGTGGACGAACAGGCAGGATGATGACAAGGAGGCGGCTTAAATGGCGAATGTGACTGAGAAGACCGGCAAGACGATTGACGAAGCGATTCAAGCGGCAGTTGACGAGCTGGGCGTTAAGGAAAGCGATCTTGAAATTGAAATCTTAGAGACGCCAAGAAAAAGATTATTTGGCTTGTTCGGTGAGACGCCCGCGAAGATTCGCGCCACCGTCAAAGAAGTCGCTCTGCCCGCCATAGTCGAAGAACCTGCACAGGTTGAAGAGCCTGTTCAAGTTGAAGAGACGATTCAAGCTGAGTCGGCGATTGAACCAGTGTTGGCACCGTCGCCCGTCGAGGAAACTGAAGAGCCCTTCGACCGCGATAAAGTCATCGACGCGGCGGAAGATTTCCTGCATGATGTCTTCGCGGCAATGAACTTGGAAGTCGTAATGAAAATCGAAGATGACGCCGAGGAAGGTTGCCTGATTGAGCTGAGCGGTAAAGGCTTAGGAATTTTAATCGGCAGACGCGGGCAAGCACTCGACGCTTTGCAATACATTTTGAACTTGGCAGTCAATCGCAAGAACGCGGATAATAAAGTTCACTTCACGCTTGACGTTGAAGGCTATCGCCGTCGCCGTGAACAGGCGTTAATCAAGCTTGCTAAGGGAGTCGCTGAACATGCGATTAAAACTCGTCACGAAGTAAAGCTTGAGCCGATGAATCGTTATGAACGCAAAATTATTCATACAATCCTGCAAGACAATAACCGAGTCGAGACTCACAGCGTGGGCGAAGAGCCTTACCGTTATATAATCGTTTCACCGAAGAAAAATAGGAGGTAATTTGTATGGGATTTTACGATGATTACAATTTTGACGGGTTTAAGTTTTTTTCAAAACTTAAAACTAGTCCGCTTAACGTGCCTTGTCCACAATTTTTATCCATTATCAAGCAATTTAAATCAAGTACCCCCCCCCCCGAATCATTGACGGTCGCTGAAATCGGTATAGGCGCAGGAGCAACTGCTTTGCAGGTTTTGAAACTGCTCGACGAAGGTGACGTTTATTACGTTTTTAGTCGTGAAGGCGATATCAAAAATTTTGTTGAGGATTTGCAGACACACGACTTGGGCATAAAGTGTCAAGTTGTTCCGTGCGGCAATTCCAATTGTCTTTTTGATTCGTACAACTGGAAGTTAAGCAACATGGTTTTCAAGATGCGCGAGCGGCATGAGGCGGGAATTTTCGACGTGGTTTATTTGGACGGGGCGCATACTCTCGTTCACGACGGACTGGCGGTTTGTCTGCTTAAGGAACTTATCAAAGACGGCGGATACTTGATTCTGGACGATATATTTTGGACGTTAGCTGGTAGTAAGTGGGGACGAGAATTTGGAGCAGGAAAATTCACGAAAGAGCAGATGGAGGATAAGCAAGTTCTTCGCGCGCAAGAAATTTTCTTAACGACTGACCCGAACTGGGAAAGACTTTCTACTCCAAAAGACCACCGTGGTGTTTTTCGGAAACGCATAAAAGAATAACGCTTCACCTGACATGATAGAATAAAAAAACGCGGCAACCTCAATAAGAGGAAGTCGCGCTTTTTTATTGTCATGAACGAATTATTTTATACTTTCGTAGACTTCGCTAAGTTTGTTATAAATCTGCCAACTTATAATTGCAACGAGAATCCATGGTAGCAAATAACTTAGTGTCGATAACAACAACGTCTTAGCAAGTTCAACAAGTAAAGAAGTTAAAATGCTTAACAACGTAGGGGCTAATTCGGCAAGTATTACCCCCATACCTACCGTTCCCACTACTGATGCTGCTGTCGACATTATTTCTGAGAACATAAATATCATCCTCCTTAACGCAAAAGATTTTGTATTGAGCTTGAAAGGCTTGGTGTCTCGCTACGCATGAAGATAATCTCAACTTCGTAACTTGCATTCAAGCCGCGCCGCTCAAATATCGACGTGAACATTTGCCTAATATTATCGTCCGCATGTTCAAGCAATCCCTCGCGCAGTGCTTTTTGTCGATTATCTTCCAAGTCTGCTTTAATCAGTTCGTGCTGATCCTCAATCTTAAAATTCGACGCAAAAACGCCAGCGTCTTGATGATGAATCTGGAACGAATTTACGTTGGCATAAGCGTCAAGTATTTGACTGTGCGGCACTAGAATTTTTATACGGTTGCCAACGCCATCGCGCTCAATGCGAATCTTATCAATGTCGCAACCGCAAGTTATCGTTCCCGCGTAGTTCATCAAAAACTTTCTGTCGCTACCGGGCATATGCACACCAAGTAACGGAATTTTTTTATCGTCGCTGAACGAAATCATTGACGTAAAGTTCTTGCGGACGGTGATGAGTTCGCGAACGTTTCGTATCTCTTCGAAGATAATCTTCTGCGCTTGCTCAAAAGAAATGGCTTGTTCTTCGGCGCGGTTCTTCTTCATGAAGAAGTAAACCGCCGCGCCAGTCGCAATGACGAGGAATAGACAACCAACGAGCGTCGCACCCGATGTCGCAAAGAAAGTATTCATTTAATCTCCTCCCCGAAAATTCTCAATACCGTCTTGGCGAAGACTTCTGCCAATTAACTGGCAAGTCAATCTTAGCACGCAGGGCTTTTTCCTGTCAAATAACACAAGAAACAAAATAACAGTTCAGCAGATTTTATCAAAGTGAGTCCGCGTTTTGGTGTCCTGCGGGAACATTGGCAAAAAAAATAGCGGCTAAGCCGCTGCGAAAATTTATATTCGTTCAGTCTCTGAGTTTGCAAGTAATCTTCGTGATGATACCGTTGACGACCTTGAATTCAATTTTCTTCGTGCCGTCGGTGCTGTAGTATTCATACTCGTCGCCGTCATATCCTCGGTCAACTTTATCGGCACTGCCGAAGGTCGAATTAAGAGCCGTAGCCGTAAGCCCTACGCGCACGCCGTCGGGTGTCATGATTGATTCACTACGCGTCGAAACTTTTTCAACTCTGCCGTGCTCAACTTCAACCTTAAAAGTTTGATAAGTCCAATCGTCGCCGTCGCGATAAGTCGGCTGACCAAAGGCGTTAAGCAAATCCTGTTCGTTCATGCCAGGATAAATACTGCCAAGCGCAATCTTACCGCCGTCAACAGACGCAAGACACAACGACGAACTCAACAGCATAACGCCACAGATAAGAGCCGCAAAAGTTTTCTTCATAATGAGCCCTCCTCTTTATTGATTGAAGCGTTTAACGAAGACATCTTCCGTTTCGGGATAGCCAAAGTAGAAACCTTGAATAATATCAGCATTGCACACGTCGCGCAGGAAAATGAAAGTCGCTTCGTCCTCGATACCTTCGATACAAACTTCCATGTGATTAGCGTGACACATCTGGATAACGTACTTTATAATATTGCGGTCGTATTCGCTGTTCAAAACGTCTTCAACGAAGGCGCGGTCAATCTTAACCTGGTTGCAACGGAAATTCTTCATAAAGGCAAGGTTTGAATAACCCATGCCGAAATCGTCCATGGAAATTTTAATGCCAAGCTCGTGGAATGCGTTAAAGTGTTTGTTGACGAAATCCCAATCGTAAACTTTATTGCTTTCAGTAAGCTCGAAAACCAGCGTATGCGGGTCAATCTGGTGGCGTTCGATGCAGTCCTTTACGAAGTCATAGAACATTTGCTCTTCCAGCTGATAAAGCGAAATATTCACGCTGACTTCAAATTCTGGCATGAACTCTTGCCAACGCTTAGCAGTCTTGATGGCGTTTTCAATAATCCAATGCCCAACGGGAATAATCATGCGCGAACGTTCAAGCAACGGGATAAATTGCATTGGCGCAACGACGGAACCATCTCTATCATACCAACGAAGAAGAGCTTCCGCACCGCTGAGCTTGCCAGTCTTGGCATTGATTTGCGGCTGATAGCAAAGGAAGAAGTCTTCACACCCGCGAGCTATTGAATTCTGCATAAGATTCTGCATGCCAATATCATAACGCCAACGCTCATAATAAGCACTGTCGAAGAACGCAACTTGATCTTTGCCCTTATGCCGAGCAAACTCCAACGCAACTTCAGCATAGCGCATCAAGTTGATTACGTCTTTTGCGTTATCGGGATAGAACGCCGCGCCCGCCGACGCCGTACAAAAGATCGTATCCTCAATGTTACGAATTTCGCGCATACACAGCTGAATACTTGAATAAATAATTTCAATCTCTTCGGGATAAACGTCCGAGACGTAGAAGGCAAACATGTCATTATCAAGCTTGTAAAGGCGAATATCCGGAGGCAAGATATTAGTAATGTCTTGCGCGAGTTGCTTTAAAGCGTTGTCGCCGAATTCGTAACCATAGGTCTCCGTAACGAGTTGGAAGTTATCAAGCCCGACGAAGACGACCGCGCCGCGAGCATCGGGCGAGCTGTTAAGCTCTTTCATCAAGTCGACGTGAAAAGCATTACGATTTAAAAGTCCCGTTACGTGGTCCGCTTTTAATTTTAAGTCCATACGAGCAATTACGCCCGCGACAAGCTCTGGTTGACCAAATTCGTCTGCGCCTACTGTCATACGCAAAGACACCCAGCCATATTCCCCATTGCGATTGAGGAGACGGAACTCGCCATTGATTTCTACACCAGGCATTGCCGAATCAAGTTGCCCCATTACGTCTTCCAAAATTTCGCGGTCGTCGTGCCAAACAAATGGAGCAAGAAGGTTGCCAAAGTCTTCGACGAATTCTTCAGGGAAATTGAAGTCACGCACGAAATTTTTCGACAGCATAACTTGCTTTGTGGCTGCGTCCACAACAAAAAGGTATTCGTCCGCAGAATGCTGCAGGGCGTCAAAATAAGTTTTGATTCGACTCAACGGAGAATCTTCGCCGAGTTCAAGAAATAAATTTGTGCTCATAATCATTCTTCCTTTTGAATTTATCGCGCTTATTTCCTATACGAATTCGACATCGAAAACTAATTTCCCTGCCGCTTATTGAACAATCTTTCCGAAGTCCGCGATTTTTGCCAAAAGATTATCTATTGACTTTAGAAGCGCAAGACGATTTATCCGAATGTTTAAATCTTCGTCCATGACCATGACCGAATCGAAGAACGAATCAATCGGCGTGGAAAGTTT
>CAMNLS010000078.1 GCA_946543495.1 uncultured Selenomonadales bacterium
CCTTCGACCTGCGCATTACGAATGCGCTGCTCTACCAACTGAGCTAAGCCGGCATGCGAATAAATTCAACGCGCTAACTTATACCACAACGCCTGCCGCATGTCAAGAAAAATCTTTCAGCCTACGAACTCTTCAGGGTGCGTCGGCAAGATTTTATGTCGCCATAATAAAGCCTTGACGATTCTTTGAGCCGCGTGCCCGTCGCCGTATGGGCTACGAGCCTCCGCCATTCTTTTATATTCCGTCGCGTCCGTTAGCAAGAGCTTCGCCGCGCCGTAAACTTTTTCTTGATTCGTGCCGATTAACTTGACCGTGCCTGCGTCTACTGCCTCTGGTCGTTCGGTGGTATCGCGCAAGACTAAGACGGGCTTGCCAAGTGCGGGGGCTTCCTCTTGCACGCCGCCCGAATCAGTCAGAATCAACGTCGCTCGGTTCATCAAGTTGGCAAATGGTTCATAGTCAAGCGGGTCGACTAAGCAGACGCGCTCCAAGCCGCCAAGCTCCTCGTTGACGACCTCGCGAACTCTGGGATTCTTATGGACGGGGAAAATTATTTCAATGTCGGCGAACTCTTCAACCAGTGCCCGCAACGCCTTGTAGACTTGGCGCAACGGCTCACCCAAATTTTCGCGGCGATGCGTCGTGACTAAGATAACTCGCTTGCTCGCGTCGACGTGTTGGAATTTGAAATCATCGCGGACAGTCTGATAAAGCGCGTCAATGACCGTGTTGCCAGTCACGAAAATTTTATCGGCGTCGACGCCCTCGCGCAGGAGATTATCTTTAGCCGTCGACGTAGGCGCAAAATTCAAATCGGCAAGCGAACCGGTTAAGCGTCGGTTCATCTCTTCGGGGTAAGGAGAAAATTTATTGCGCGTGCGAAGACCCGCCTCCACGTGTCCGACTTCGATTTGATGATAAAAAGCCGCCAATGCTCCCGCAAAGGTCGTCGTGGTGTCGCCGTGAACTAACACGACATCGGGCTTTGCCTCCGTCAAGACTTTATCGAGTCCTAAAAGTGCGCGGCTCGTTATGTCAAAGAGCGTTTGCCCCTCCGACATGATATTCAAATCAAAGTCCGTGCGAATGTTGAACAGCCTCAAGACTTGGTCGAGCATTTCCCGATGTTGCGCCGTGACTGCCACGACTGATTCTATCTGTGGATACTTGCAAAGCTCCAAGACGACAGGAGCCATTTTGATTGCCTCCGGACGCGTCCCGAATACCGACATAACTTTTAACTTTTTCATAACTGTCACCTAATTAACCGGGCGAGCAATGCCCAATTTCTTTACGCCGTAAATTATTGCCGCGAATACGACGAACAAAATCAACACCGCGATTTGACAACTGACCGCCGTCAAGGCTATCGCGCTCAAGCCGAACAACGCGCTTATAACATACATCAAAAGAACTGCTTGACATTGCGTGAAGCCGACGCCAAGTAGTCTGTGGTGGAGGTGTCCTTTATCTGGTTTGAAGATTGGAACGCCGCCGCGAAGTCTCCTAACGATTGCAAAGGTTGTGTCGAGTATCGGCAAGCCCAGCGCGAAAATTGGAACGATTAAAGCGATTGTTGCCACGGACTTAACTGCGCCCGTCACTGATATTCCCGCGAGCATGAAGCCAAGAAACATTGAGCCTGTATCGCCCATGAAAATCCTTGCGGGGTGGAAGTTGTACTTCAAGAAACCGACCGCCGCGCCCGCTAATGCTGCCGTCATCACCGCGACGAGAATAAAGTTTTGTTCAAGGGCGATTAAAAGGATTGTGAATGATGCAATCGCCGCGACGCCCGCCGCCAATCCGTCAAGCCCGTCGATTAAGTTCACGGTGTTTGTTAAGCCGACGAGCCAAAACATCGTCGCTGGTATCGCGAACCATTCAAGGTAAATGTAATCGCCAAAAGGATCTGTGACGAAATCAATCCTTACGTCGAAGCCCAAGACCAACACCGCCGCCGCCAAGATTTGTCCGAGCAACTTGACCTTAGCGGGAAGATTCTTATAATCATCAATCAAGCCGACTGCAACAATTAGACTGCCCGACAAGATTAGCCCGACGGTCTCTTTGACTTGCTCGCCGTCGAGTCCGAACTTCGCCGCAACAAAAATTATCGCCGCCATGAAGCCCGCGTATATAGCAAGCCCGCCGATTCGCGGAATTGGTTTCTTATGAACTTTTCGGGCATTGGGCGCGTCCATTGCTCCAGTCTTCTCCGCCAACAAAATCACCAGCGGAGTCACGAGCAAGGCGACAATCATTGCAACCGCGAACGCCCAAATATATATCGGCATTTAATCAACCGTCCTATTCAAATTTTATGCAAGGAATTTTACAACAGCGGCTAAAACTCGTCAATCACGCCGCAACAAAATTTTGATAAAACGTTGCGGCTTAAAAAGTTTTTGTGTAAAATGTATCAGTTATTTGACTGTGGGAGGTGACAGCTTGAGAATTGACAGGCGGCGGGCAGATGAGATGCGCGAAGTTTTTATCGAGCGACGAGCACAAAGAAATCCTGCAGGTTCGGCATTGATTGAAGTCGGCAATACAAAAGTTCTCTGCGCGGCGACGATTGAAGATCATGTTCCGGCATTCTTAAAGGGCACGGGTACAGGCTGGCTCAATGCGGAATATTCAATGCTTCCTGGTTCGTCATACGAAAGAATTCCTCGCGAACGTTCCAAAGTCGGCGGCAGGACAGCGGAGATTCAACGACTTATCGGTCGAGCGTTGAGGGCGGTGACGGATTTGTCGGCGATTGGCGAACGTTCAATCATAATCGATTGCGATGTTCTGCAGGCGGACGGCGGCACACGTACAGCGTCGATAACAGGTGCTTTCGTCGCGTTGGTTGAGGCTTGCGAGACGATTTATCAAGTGGGCGGTGTCTTCCCCGTGAAAGATTTCGTCGCGGCGATTTCGGCGGGCATTACCACTGACGGCGATAAGATTTTAGATTTATGTTACGCAGAAGACTCGACGGCGGCGGCGGATTGCAACGTCATCATGACGGGCGCGGGCGAACTCGTCGAAGTGCAGATTACCGCCGAAAAAAAATCCTTCACGCGGGCGCAACTCAATGACCTTTTAGATTTGGCTCAACGCGGCATTGACGAATTGATTGCCCTGCAAAAGGATGCACTCAGCAGAGACTTAGTTTGGAGAGTCGGGAGGGTTGGCTGATGAAAAAAATTGTGATTGCGTCGAAGAACTCGGATAAAGTTAAAGAAATGCGCCTTGTCCTCAGTAATCTGCCGATTGAAGTTTTATCGCTTGCCGACTTCGCGGACTTGCCCGACGCTTTGGAAGACGGCACGACCTTTGAGGCGAACGCTTTAATCAAAGCTAGGTTCTTCCACGAACGCACGGGGCTTGCCTGCCTTGCTGATGATTCAGGGCTTGAAGTCGATGCTCTTGGCGGCTTGCCTGGCGTTTACTCGGCTCGGTTCGCGGGCTATCACGCTGACGACCTAACCAACAATCAAAAACTCCTTGACGAACTTAAGAAAGTTGGCGTTAAGGAGTCGGCGGCGGCTTATCGCTGTGCATTAGCATTCATTGACACCGACGGCACTGAGCTTTTGACGCAAGGCAAGATTGAAGGCAAAATTAAAACCGTCGCACAAGGCAACGGCGGCTTCGGCTACGACCCTTACTTCTATATTGACGACGAGCGCACTATGGCTCAACTTTCTACTGACGAAAAAAATTTAATCAGCCACAGGGGCAAGGCTTTAAGGGAGATGGTTGCCAAGTTAAAAGAAATGTTTTCGTAATCAAGGAGGAAAGGGGGAAAGTCGCGCATTACAAGCGCGGCACCTGCCGTGAAGATTGGACTTATAAGCGACACTCACGGGAATTGGTCGGCGATAGATCAAGCAGTAAGTATCGCACAAAATATGGATATGTGGCTTCACATGGGCGACTGTACGCCCGACGCAGAATATTTGCAATCATTACTTGATGTTCCAGTTTACGGCGTGGCTGGCAACTGCGACTGGCCAACGCCAAATATCAAATACGAACGAATCATTGAAGTTGAAGATCATAAAATTTTTATCACGCACGGGCACAACTACGGCGTGCGTTATACTCAAGAATACATAATGGAGGCGGCGGAGTCGCAGAACGCTGACATTGCGGTTTACGGTCACACGCACATTGTCGAATATCTCATTGGTCCGCCGATTATTTTAAATCCAGGCAGTGCCTCGCGTCCGCGTGATGATACTCGCGGTTCGTTCATGGTTATGGATTTGGAACGAGGCACCGACCCACGAATCACCGTTATCCGCATGAAACATCATTGACATAAAAAAAGCTCCTCGCCAAAGTGACGGGGAGTTTTTTGTTGCCTAAGTCCGCTTGAACATCTTGGCAAGGTCATCGGAAGAAAACTTTATAATCGTCGGGCGACCGTGCGGGCAAGTGTGCGGGTGCGGCGTTGTCGAAAGTTCGTTGAGCAGGATTTCCATTTGTCTGAAGTTAAGCTCCTGCCCTGCTTTAATCGCCGCCTTGCAAGCCGTCGTTGCCAACATTGCTTGACGAATCTTTTTAGCAATGTCGTCCGCCTCGTTCACGCCGTCAAAAATCTCGCTGATGATTCCGCGCAAAAGGTTTTCAGCGTCAGCTTCGGCGGCGTCGAGTGGCACTTCAATCAATCGGAATTCGTTCTCGCCGCTCGGCTCCAAAGTAAAGCCCAGTTCAGCGAAGACGCTAAGATTTTTTTCAATCAGCTCCGCTTCCCGCGAATCAAACTTCATGACGCGATGAATCAACAAGCCTTGCGCGGGAATTCGTTCGGCGTAACTGCTCAGCCTGTCG
Source organism: uncultured Selenomonadales bacterium (assembly GCA_946543495.1). Taxonomy (GTDB): domain Bacteria; phylum Bacillota; class Negativicutes; order Selenomonadales; family Selenomonadaceae; genus Quinella. The sequence continues at coordinate 4,831 of CAMNLS010000078.1, forward strand.
AAAAGAACTCTTTCGTGCGCGGCGTGCTGGTCAACGATATACAAATCATTTCCGCCTTGCGCCACGATATAGCAACGGGCAACTTGTCCAATCGGCTCAAGCTCGAAAACTTTCTTGGGCGGCGGTTCAACCTTTGGTTGTGGCTTTGGAACTTCTTTAGCCGCGTCGGTGCTCTTCAATGCCTCCTCAATGTCGAAGTCGTCTTTAGGATTCTTCTTGCGCTCGGAAGTTTTTTTAGGCGGCGGCGGCTCTTGGAAGTCATCGCTCAAGTTAAGCTGTTCAAAGCGCGGCGTCTCAGGGGCGGCAGCGACTTCCGTTAGGTCGTGTTCGGGCTTATCGTCCTTGCTTTCGATTGCCTCGCGTACGGCGTGATACACTGCCTTAAAAATTCTGTTCTCGTCGTCGAACTTAAGTTCAATCTTCTGCGGGTGAACGTTGACATCGATTGAACTTTGCGGCACATTGATTATCACCACTGCTAACGGAAAGCCCGTCTTCGGTATCAGCGACTTGTAAGCCTCATCGACCGCCTTTGAGATTGTGCGATTCTCCACGACGCGCCCATTGATGATGAACGTCTGCCAGCCGCGATAACTCTTTAAAATGTTCGGCTTAGTCACGAATCCCGCAAGCTTTAAGCTGTCGTCGTCGCGCTTAAGCGTCAAGAGTGAGTCCGTTAGTTCCGTGCCGTAAATCGCGCTCAAGGCGTCAAGCAAGCTACCGTTGCCGGGCGTGGCAAGCGCAGTTCTATTGCCGTTGATGAATCGGAAAGCGACATTGGGACGGCTCAACGCAAGCTTGATAATGAAGTCGTGAATTTTATTCGCCTCGGTCGGCGTTGACTTTAGGAACTTGAGACGCGCCGGCGTGTTGAAGAATAGCTCCTCAACTAGAATCGTCGTGCCAACTTTGCAACCGACTTCGTGAGTGTCTTGAACCTTCCCGCCGTTAATTATAATTTTCGTGCCAAGCTCATCATCTGCGCGGCGCGTCTGCAAAGTGAACTTCGACACAGCGGCTATCGTTGGCAGAGCCTCGCCCCTGAAACCAAGCGTCGATATGCTTTGAAGGTCGGCGGCGTTAGAAAGTTTGCTCGTCGCGTGACGCTTAACGGAAAGTGCCGCGTCCTCTCTACTCATGCCCGTTCCGTCGTCCGTCACACGAATCAAAGCCCTGCCGCCGTTCTGAATTTCAATTTCGATGCGTTGTGCGCCCGCGTCGATAGAATTTTCCACAAGCTCCTTAACGACAGAGGCAGGGCGTTCGACGACTTCGCCCGCCGCTATTTTATTTATCGTGCTCGTGTCGAGGAGTTTAACGTTAGCCATTCAGTAACCTCCGCTTAAAATTGTTCGCCGCACATTATATCATAAAAAAATCCCCCGCGCATTGCGGAGGAAAGATTTATGTATTCGGAAGTTTTCATTAAGGCTTAATGCGTTTAACTGCTTCGCTAAGCGGCGGGATAACTTGTTTCTTGCGGCTCATGACGCCCGGCAAATAAACATGCGTGCCGCTCG
>CAMNLS010000079.1 GCA_946543495.1 uncultured Selenomonadales bacterium
GGCAAAGGGATTCTTCTTGCGCCCGCGAACCGTGCTTGACGCCGCCGCCGGGATTCGTCGCCGATGCGAAGTTGTGAACGGCAATTTTAAGCTCAAGATATTTCCTCTGCATTGAAATTGCCGCGTCGAGTGAACGTTTCCTTACAACTGAAATTGCCGTCTTCTTGAATCGACGCTTAGGCAACGGCGGATAATCGTCCGCATCATAAAAGACGGTAGCTTTAATCGAATCCTGAATCGATTGCTTCAAGTTCTCGTCGCTTTTGTAAAAAGACTCCGTGTCACGGAAAATATCTAACATGTCATCTCTTGACACGTATGCCATCTTCAATCCCCCTCCTTGGCGGTTGTAGAATTTTTTTCTAATTTGACGACAGGTGGACAGATTGTTTTCAAAAGTTTTTCTCGCCGCGCAATATATCGTTCAAGGTCGCGCAGATAAGTATTTAAATCCTTTGCATTGAACACCGACCAAATTCGTTTTGCCGCTGGCTCCGGGATTTTAGTAGACGCCGCCGCGCCCACGCCCAAAATTATTTGACGCTCGCTCATAATCTGGATATTGTAAATGCCTTCCGCGCCGCGCCGACACCAACCGACATTCTCAATTTGTCCGCTCATATAGGCTTGCCGATAAAGATAGTACGGCACGAATTTTTCTCCGCGCAGAACTTTATTAGCGTGCTCTGCCATTGAACGAACTTCCGCGTCGCTCGGCAAGTCAAAATCCTCAAGGCTGTTGAGTTCATCGGCAAGGCGCGTTTGAAGTTTGGAACCGCGCTTTATCGCAAGTGAATGAATCGTCACGTCGTCGGGCTTTAGCTCAAGAATTTTTTCCAACGTCTCTTTGAAGTCGCCAAGCCTCTCGCCGGGCAAGCCGATAATTAAATCCATATTGATAAGCCAATCGCCAGCCGCCCGCAAGTCATTGAAAGCCCGCGTCACGTCCTCGACAGTGTGTTTGCGTCCAATAAGGTCAAGCGTCTCTTGATGCATTGTCTGCGGATTGACGCTGACTCGCGTAACGTTGAATTGTTTCATCGTGTCAATCTTCTGCGCGGTTATCGTGTCGGGGCGTCCACATTCAACCGTAAACTCTTCGACGCCTTCGCTGTAGAAATTTTTATGAACCAGCTCCAACATCTCGGCAAAGAAATTATCGGGCAATGCGCTTGGCGTTCCGCCGCCTACGTAAATCGTTTGCACTTCAAAGCCGTGACGTTTAATCGAATTAGCCGCCGACTCTATATCACGTGCCAAAGCCGTCATGAATTCGGCGATAATCTCTTCGGCGGGCAACACATTCGACGGGAACGAACAGTAAAGGCAACGCGTCTTGCAAAAGGGAATGCCAACGTAGACGCTAATTTTTTTGCTGTTGATAATCGGTAGCTGACGAAGTGCAACCTCCATTAATAGCTCTGCTTTGTCGCGGTCTGTAAGGAAATCGGAAACAATGCGGCGGGAAATTCTATCGCGGTCAATGACGCCTTGACTTGTTATGCCGAAGCCTTCCTTTAACCACCGCTGAATAATTTTCGTCGGGCGCACGCCGTGAAGAATTCCATAGGGCACGCACTCAAGCTCTAAGTTATCGACAAGGAGGCAATACAAATTTCTTTTGACAAGGCGATTGACTTCGGAACCTAATCTTTCATCAAGGCGAACGAATGAACTATTGCGGAAAAAATATTCGTTGCCTTCCAAGACGACTTTAAGCCGCGTGATAACTTTCTTTTTGCCGATAAGTTCGCTAAAAATTTCCAGCCCGTCTAAATCAGCCTCCGCACCATTATTGACAGTCTCAATCCCTAACGAACGAAGGACATCTTTGACGGGCTTTGATAAACTACTTTCACCAAGTATGTTTATTTTATTAACCTTAATGCTCAAATGTTCAATCTCCCTTCGCAAGGCAATCGCTACAATAGCCGAAAAACTTTACTTCGTGATTAAGGATTTGAAAACCGGATTTATTAGCGATGTCCGCCTCAAGCTCGTCGAGCAAATCTTCTTCAAACTCAATGACCTTCTTGCACTTAATACAAATCAAATGATGATGATGATGAACTTTTGGGTCGGTGGTGTTGAGTTCGTAGCGGGCGCAACCGTCACCAAAATCCATGCGAATGAGAATTCCGAGATCGCTCAGCAAATCCAATGCACGATAAACCGTTGCCAGCCCAATCTCTGAATCGTTCTTGCGCAGGATGCCGTAAACGTCTTCCGCGCTCATGTGGTGATAATCTTTGTGCTCAACAAAAATCTTTAAAATCTCCTTGCGTTGTGGGGTCATCTTATAGCCGCCCTCTGATAACTTGCCGCGCAAATCTTCCACTCCGAACAGATGATGGTTTTCGCTCATGTTAAAGCCTCCTTAACCGTTTGGGGCAATTATATCAGCTATCGACGAAAAGCACAAAAAAAATCTGCCGCTTCATTGATTGTATAATACTTTAAGAGCGGCTTTTATTTCTCGACGCGTGCTTAATATGCAACTGATTGAAAGTGTGTTAAGTGTTCAAGAGCTTAAGCGCGGCTTTGTACTTCTCGACGCGAGCGAAGTCTTTCGGCGTGGGATTTTTAATGCGCGACAGGTCGGAGTTATGTTTTAAGTCCGCTGCTTTTACCTTCGCCGCCAGCTCATTCGATTTAATTTTCTTTACGTAATCAAGATAAGGCGTGTCGTCGTCGTGCGTCAAAAGTTCAAGGGCTTTTGCCTCGTCATCGGTTAGCGGAATTTCCTTCTTGAGTTCGTCAATCGTCGAAGGCGTATCCTCCGCCACGTCATGAAGAAGCGCGACGATTATCGCGGAAGAATCTTCGCCGACGTTAGCGGCGACCGCGAGCGGGTGATTTATGTAATCAACGCCCGCCTTATCTATCTGTCCGCGATGAGCCGCCGAGGCAATCTCGTAAGCCCGACGAACTCTTGTGTCACTGTGATTTAAAATCTTTTCCAAAGCGTCCACCTCCGCTGTTATAGCCGTCAAAAAAGCCCCGTGTGAGCAGCACAGGGCTTTTTTCAAGCGTATGTATTTTTTATTTTAGGAGAGCTTTAACGAAAGCCTGAACGTAGTATAGCATATGTGATAACGGTTATCAAGTACTTTTTGAAATTTTTTCTTTGGTTAATTGTTGTCCTTCATGACAGGCTTGCGAGTGACTTCAGCGGAAACAGTGACTTCATGTTCTGGAACGTTTACGCCTTCGGGCACAACCAATTTTAATGTACCCTTGAAAAACCGCTGACCTGTCTGCACCGTGAATGCTACAGTCTTCAACGTGACGATTGAATTTATAACGGACTCCGCGCCGCTAATTTCCATTTGCGAAGGCTCAACGGTAATTTTGCTAATCTCCCAACCTTCCGCCACAGAAAGTTCAGGGACAACGGGAATAATTCTTTTCTTAAGCCCGCTTTCTATGTCGAATGAAATAGTTATAACGCTGGGCACTACGCGCACACGGGAAATCACGTTGTCATTTTCGTCGACGGCGTTCATTGGCACTTGCATTTCAAAGCTTGACGAGTTGTCCGATAGTTTAACTGTACCATAGACTCTGGCGACTTTATCCACGAAGCTTTTCGGTCCTACGACAGTCACGAACTCCATTGACTTTCTTGTATCGGTAATTACCGCGTCTGAAGCAATGCTCCCTTTTACGATAAATTCGGCGGGCATTTGCCGTTCAATCAAGGGGTCAAGTTTGACATTGATTGTTGCGGGGCGCGTTTCTATTAGTTCAAAGCCCTGCGGCATAACGACTTGCGGGGAAATTTGATGGTCGCCCTCTTCAAGCCCATCAAGGTTAGCGTAAACGCGGAAAGCGTTGGAATCATACTTAACGAACTTTGAACGCGCCGCCCGTGTCTCAAGTTGTACGGTCTTTATGTCGCACACGGCAAGATATTCATACGGCACGTTTGACATTGTTAAAGGCACGACATAAGAACCGTTAATTGCTGGGTCTTGGTCGTCCATAACGAAAACCCACATGAAGAACGCCACGATAAGAGCTATTAATTTTTTTAGAAGGTTTCGGCGGAAGATATTTATAATGCGCGTCATTTCTCCGCCCTCCATTTGGAAAAGAAATCGTCCCAAAGCTTATCTTCCTTCTTGACGAAAGCAGGACGAATCTTAGCCGCCAAAGTTTTTTCGTCAAAGCGGCGCATTAAGTGTCCGCCCTCTGCAACGGAAATTGTGCCTGTTTCCTCGCTGACAACGACAATCAACGCGTCGCATTGTTCGGACAATCCTATTGCTGCCCTGTGACGCGTTCCGAGTTCCGTTGAAAGCTTATTATTTTCAGTGAGCGGTAAGACGCAAGCCGCCGAAATTAATCTGTTGCCGCGAATAATCGCCGCGCCGTCATGCAGAGGCGTATTCACGATGAAGACGTTCAATAAGAATTCCGAAGAAATGATTCCGTCGATATGAATGCCTGTAACGCTGATGTCGTTTAACTTCATCTCGCGTTCAATAACCATAAGTGCGCCCGTCTTTGTCTGTGAAAGTTTCTTAGTAGTCTTAACAATTTCTTCGACGATTGAATCCGCCGCCTTACTATCGAGGGCTACTCTATGACTTAAAAATTGTCCTTGCCCAAGGTGTTCAAGTGCACGGCGCAGTTCCGGTTGAAATAAAATTGGCAAAGCAATCAAGAGCCAATTAGAAGCTTGTTGCAAAATCCAAGTCATGACATGCAGATTGAGCCAACCACAAATTATCGTAAGTGAGACGATAACCATCAAGCCCTTGACCAAAGTGATGGCGCGGGTGTCTTGAATCATCTGATAAAACTTGTAGATAATCGCCGCGACAACGATTATGTCGAAAACGTCAAGTGGTCCTATCGTCAAAACGAGGTCGCGGACTTTTGCGGGGAAACTAAAATCTATTGGCACAGGCATCACTCTCCTTGTAAACGTTTGCCTGCAACAATATACTACAAAAATTTTTCAGATTCAATCCTTAAACAAATCCAACCATTCGCCGTAGCCTTCCTCCTGCATCTTGTCACGAGGAATAAAACGAAGCGCAGCACTGTTAATGCAATAGCGAATGCCTCCTTTATCCTTTGGTCCGTCGTCGAAGACGTGTCCTAAATGTGCGTTGCTTGCCTTAGCACGAACTTCAATCCGCTCCATGCCGAAGGAATAATCTTTGCGCCTAACGAGAGCTTTTTCATCAATCGGCTTTGAGAAGGCAGGCCAGCCGCAACCCGCATCATATTTATCCGTCGAGATAAAGAGCGGTTGCCCGTTCGTTACGTCAACATAGATACCACTGCGGGATTCTTCATCGTATTCATTTTTAAACGGTGGCTCGGTCTCTGCATTTTGCGTCACGGCTACTTGAAGTTCGCTTAGATTGTTCAAGACTTCCTTAGTCGGCTTGCCGTAAGTTGCATCACGCGAAAAATCCTTATTGGGGAATTGTTCTGCCGCCTTAGCCTTAGCCTGTTCGTTGATGAACGTCCGCGACACGTGACAATAGCCGTTGGGATTCTTAATCAGATATTGTTGGTGCTTTTCTTCGGCGCGATAGAAATTTTTAATCGGCGTACATTCAATGACGACTCTTTCACTTAAGGTGTCTTGCAAATCTTTCAATGACTTTTTAATCGTCGGCTCGTCGGCGGGGTCACTGTAATAAATTCCCGTGCGATATTGAATGCCTTTATCCTTGCCCTGCTGATTTAGGAGCGTCGGGTCAATCGACATGTAATAGACCTCCAAAATTTTTTCGAGCGGAACGACATCGGGATTATAGATGACGTGCGCCGATTCCGCGTGACCTGAATCATTGCAAACATCGCGATAAGTAGGATTGCTTGTAGGGCCGTTAGCGTAGCCAACCTCCACGCTTTCGACGCCAGGCACGTTCATCATTAAAAATTCCGTGCCCCAAAAGCAACCGCCAGCCAAGTAAATTTCGGCTTGTCCCTCCGCCTTTTGATTCTGCTGAACTATTTCTTCTGGCAAAGTTACGTTTCCGCTTTGAAATTTAGGGAGACTTCCTGGCATCACGGGCGTAGTCGACGGTGCACATGCTCCTATATTCAAAGCCGCCAATGATGCCAAAATGCTCATAAAAATTTTCCTCCCTGACACAAAAAGCCCTCCCCCTCACAAAAAATAAAAGTCCTCCACAACTGTGAAGAACTAAACTTTTCTAATCTATATGCTCTGCTCCTTAGTTCAAAGTATGGTGCGATTGGGGCGATTCGAACGCCCGACCTACTGCTTAGGAGGCAGTTGCTC
>CAMNLS010000080.1 GCA_946543495.1 uncultured Selenomonadales bacterium
CAACGTCGTTGCCGCGTTTTGCTCCGTTAGTCGCCCTTGACCAGGCTTCTTGAGCACGTCGACTTGTTCCGGACTGCACGTCCGAGATACCTCTTTGTCCGCGTTCAGCAGTAAAGTCGGTCATGTTCTTGAAGCCGTAGGATTTTCGGCTTGGATAGCTGTCCAAACTCAAGCTGGGCTGCGTGGTGGTTTTATTCGAGTGCGCTTGCTGATTGCCTTTTCCTTGCGTGCGCGGCTGAACTATTCCCGATTGATCAAGCCGTCCTTGAGTTGTTCTCATAGCTATTTGCGGCAACTCATGTCGAGTATTTAACCTTACCATCATCATGATTATTCCCTCCCTTCAACAAATTTTCCTGCCTGTCATCGAAATTTTTGCCGAGAATATAAAATCCCAAAAACAGCAATAGACGACAACGAAAAAGCCTCGTTGACGCCTGCAGGTTAAGTTTATTTGGATTTCAAAGATTAAAGATAATCGGCAAGAGACTGCGGTAGAATTCTTCCGCCCAACGACAATGACAAGTTGTAAAGCGCGGTCTGTTGCATAAGCTTTGTTGCAAGTTGAGCAATGTCGGCACCGCTTACGTTGGTTATATCTTCCGTAATGTTATCGGCTTGTCTGTCCAACATAGTTTCAACGTCGTTATAAAGTTGTTGACGTGCACCGACTTTGGTTTCTTGGACAAGCAAGGTTGAATGGGCAACGTCAGCAACCGTTACGCCGTCGGAGGACATCCAATGAACATCGGAATCATTAACCTTGGCACAGACGCAGAACAGCTCGTTAAGCATTGCTGTTCCTGAAGCCTCATTGCCCGAATTGGCATTATCGAAAATGTCTCTGCCGAACATGGTCGCTCCCGTCGAATTAACCGTATCTGAATTTGGGTCGGTCGCGCCATTGAGCTTAACCATAGATATAAGATTGTCATCGCCGTTGTAAGTGACGATATTTTGTTTAACAGTCTTGAAGGTATAATCCTTGCCGTTGACGGTTATCGAGTTGTTGGTTTCGTCCTTTAAAAGACCTTGATTGGTAAAGTAATCGGAGACTCTGAAATCATCAGTAGCACCAACTTTGCCAGCGTTGAGAATTTTTTGTATATCAGTGTCACCATTCGCCGCTGCCCTTTCAGCTTCGCCTATAGTGTTACAACCTCTTGCGATAAGCTCTTTGTAGTCGCTGTCCATGAACTTCTGCGTATAAACATTTAGCTTACCATTGGTAGTAGTGTTGCCCTTAGCCTCCATGTTACCGCTTTCGTCAACCTTTTGTGTATCGACATAGTAATTGTTGCCGTCTGCGTCAGTTACCGTAAGCATTTGGAAAAGCTGGGTATTATAGTCGGAGTCGGTGCCCTTGAAAAAGGCTGATTGAGAAACGTCAAGATTTTTAGGCTGTCCGCGGTCGTAAGTTTCAATCGACATTTCAAAGGGTTTAGTCAAATCTTTCTGCCCCGCGAATAAATATCTGTCGCCGATCTGAGTATTCGCCACAGAAACAATCTCTTGCATGTGAGCATTCATTTCTTTATAGATTGCGGCGTAATCATCTTCCGCTTTCTCGGAATTCGCCGCACTGACGGATTTTTCCTTCAACGTCTGCATCATTTCCGTCATATGAATCATCACGTCATCGGATTGTTTCATCCACGAGCCAGCGGTCTTGATGTTCTCACGATACTGCGTATTTTCGTTCTCACTGACGTTGTAGCGCAGGAGCTTTGAATAATTTATCGGGTTATCGCTGGCGCGGTGCAAAGATGAGCCGTCGCCTTGCTCAAAAAGTTTTGCCTGTTGCTGATAAGCCCTGTTGAGCGAATTTTGATAGTTATACATAAAATGCATACTGCCAATTCGCACGCCCATAAAAATCCCTCCTTAGTCTTTGTTCCTAATTGATTACCTACCAACTACGCCCGTTGAATTGACGAGACGATCCAAACATTCGTCCATGGCGTTCAGGCAACGCGAGCAAGACGCAAAGCCTTTTTGGAATTTAATCATGTTGGTAAGTTCTTCGTTCCAATCGACGCCGGAAGTTGAGTCGCGCCAATTTGTAACCTGCGTCATGATAGCTTGCATTCCGTCGTAGTTCACGTCGGTTGAATAGGCATCAATGCCCAAAGTCGACATGGCTTTTTGATAGAACGAATTAACGCTAAGCGTCGACAACGCCGTTGAATAGACGTAATCGGTCGCGTTGGTTACGACATTTCCTTCAGTATCAATAGTATTGCCGTCTAAGTCGCGAAGAAGCATCTTTGAGAAAATGGGAACATTATCGCTGAATATTAAAGCATTGGCTTTGCCGTCGCTGATGATTGTATCCTGCGAAATATTGAAGAGTTCGCTAAGATAAACTGCGTTGGTGCCGTCGCCCGTGCGGCTCCCCCATTCCTTGTTGAGATATTGACGCTGAATATTAAGGCTAGCATCCTGCGTTTCGATAACGTCTACACTTGTCGCAGTCGCAACATAACGGTCGCCGCGATTTTCCGCGAACTTTGCATTAACTTCAAGTTCAGCAATAATCTGCACGCCGCTCAACATTCTTTCTTCAGCAGAAAGACTGGCATCATCTTTATAGAGATAATTTCTCTTGAACTCGGAATCGTAACGGTATTGATAATCCATGTTGCCTTGCCCGTAGAAATTAATCGTCTTAGGAACTTTCTTTATTATGTCGCCGCCGTTAGTCCGATAGATTGTATCGCCGTTTAGCTTAGTTACCTCTTCCGTGCCCAGAGAATATTTGCCATTGCTCAAGGTAACGGTTGCCGCTTCAGCATCGGTTAGATAGGTTCCGTCGGATTTCATGTATTCAACCGCCGTCAATGTTGATTCATCAGCAACAGTAACATCATCGCCGTTCTCGTCGACAAATTTATAATGACCGTCAATATCCCAGCCTTGCTTGTGCTGTTCGTTGAAGGCGGTGAGCATGAAGCTTGCAATATCCGCCATTTTGTCTATATAAGCTTTATCCTCTTCAATGGAATCGAGGCGCGCTTTAAGGATACCGTTTTGCGGTAAGAAGACGAGATTACTTTCTTTGACTATAATATTGTAGTCAGTGATACCATAGTCAGTGCCATACAAACTGGAAGAAACGCCGTCGCTCATTACTAGATGTGCTCTTGAAGTTCCATTGACTAAAGTAACGCCGCCCGAATTGATTTGATAAGCTCCGGTAGAATTTTCCGTGAAGGAGATATTCATATAATTAGACAGCTCGTCGACAAGCAAGTCACGTCTATCGCGCAGGTCATTTGCCGTCGCGCCGGTGACTTCTTGCGCGGAAATTTGTTTGTTGAACAGAAGGATTTCATTAAGAATATCATCGACTTGCTTAATCTCGGATTTGAGGTCTTCATATTCGGAGCGGATTTGCTCTTGAAGTTCTGAAGTAGCCGTTTGAAGGATATCGCTTAAATTTCTGCCCTGCTCAATAACATGAGTGCGGGAAGAGGCATTGGAAGCATTCGTTGAGAGATCAACCCACGATTGATAAAATTTATTCAACGCCGATTCAATGCCTAAGTTCTGACTGTCATCGAAAATAGTTTCTAGCTTGTCATAGTTGACTGCCATAGTCTCGTAATATTTTTGTGAAGGATTTTCGTTGCGATATTGAATATCGGCATAGATATTGCGTGCCCGTTCGACTGCCAAAGCATCAACGCCTGTACCAACTCGAACACTTCCACTTAAGCCGGCGCGTTCCTCGCTGTAAGTCGTCGCCAACGTGACTGTTTGACGGGAATAACCCTCCGTACCTGCGTTAGTTATATTGTGACCGGTGGTATCTAACGACATCTGATTTGCCATGATGCCGCGCACCATCGTATTTAATCCAGAAAATGTTGCTCGCATATCCCTATCCCTTCTTCCTTTCCTTAGATGTTAGCCTCGAACATGCGCCGTGTTCTTTGTGAGCCAGTTTGAGCTTCCGCTCCGTAAGTGTCGCTTGCTGAAGTTCTTGCCAGTATGTTTAAGTTAAATGCGACGTAGTCTTGACCCTTCTTCAAAAGCCGTTTAAGGTTTGCCGTTTGATTTTTAAGTTGTGACTGCGCGTTGGCTGTCTTGGTTAAAAGTTTCTCAGCTACGTCCCGTTTGATATCTTTATCCTGTGCGTCAATATACTCCGCGAACGACGACGCCCCAACGCGTTTCAAAAAATCCTGTGCCTTATGCTCGTTCTTTGAAAGGTCGCGTACTGTTTTTTCGATTTTGCTAACGGTCTCTTGCACGTCGGGCGAATTGCTCTCTATGATTTTAATCAGCTCGTCGAAAAGTTCGGGCAAGTGGGAACACAGCACCGCTTGTTCACGTAAAATTTTAATTGTCTCGTCCATAGCTAAGCCCTCAAGCCTTGAAGTCGAAATTCTTCTGATGAGTAACGACGCCCGCGCCCTTGCCCGAATAAGTCGGTTCGACAGCCGCGCCACTCAACATGTTCAGCTGACCTTGCACAGCGTCCAATGCGCATTGAGCAAGAACTTGATTATTATTGCGTAACGTCAAAGCCCTGTCAATGTTCTTGCTAAGTCGCATGTGCAGTTGAAGCAACTTTTTTTCTACGGCAAGTGACGGAGCCTTCCGATAAAAATCTTTTGTCGAGGTCGTCTCGTTAAGCGTCTTATCCGCCTTAGATAAGTTCTTTAAAACATCTACGCGCTTTTGTTCAAGCTTTTGAATCTTCGCCGTGATGAGCTGTTCAACGTCGAGAATTTCAGAAAGCCCTTTCATGTCGATTCCAACGAGCGCAGAACGTTTCTTTTCTCCGAGCGTTGCTAAGTCGTCATAAGCTCCGCCGAGCTTGTCGAGCGTTTCAATTAAATTTTGCCACATATCCGCTTGCCTCAAAAACGATTAGTCAAAAGACTTGCCGCGATCTTATCCGCCGAGATGAAGTATTGCCCGGAAGAAATTTCTGCTTGAAGTCGATTGACTTTATCCTCGCGAACTTCGGGTTCATTCTTGAGTTTATTAAGCAAATCGCTGAAACTCTGCGCCTCTTTGGAAGGAGTAAATGCGTCGGACTTTTGCACGCCGCGAACGTAGCTTGCAGAATTCGTGTATCTTGCCGCCGCCACGTTTGAATAATAATTCGAGGACGAGTTCACATTGTTTACAATCATGACTTTCACCACCTGATTTAATTGCGTCCTTGCTAATTTCAGTTTGTCTTCCTTGTTTGCCTATATATCGAAAAAAAATTTTTGCAACTTAAGATTAACGAATGAATTGTTCGATAGCCTTATTAAGTTTTTCAATCTCGGCAGTGTCGCCGGTCTTAACGGCGTCAACAATGCAGTGTTCGATGTGATCCTTTAAGATAATTCGACCGACGGCTTTAATCGCGGCGTCGACGGCTGACAGTTGAATCAAAACTTCGGAGCAGTCGCGCCCGTCCTCAATCATTCTCTTCGTCGATTCAAGGTGCCCGATAAGCCGCGCCATTCGATTCAAGACTGCTTTAGTCTGTGTGTGTGTGTGGCTGTGTCGAATAATCGTGCCGTCTTCCAATGTATGTTCGTGTTCGTGCATGATGAGCTCCCTCCTTTATTTACGGAATTTTATTTTATGCGGGCGAACTCGTCAAGCTTGACGGCGTGATAAAAATTTGTTACAGTTCGCACGAGGTGATTAGCATGGCAAAACCAAATCTCGCGGGCAAGCTGAAAGAGATGGCTCGCAACATGAAGGAAGAGGAAAGCTCTCAAGGCGGCGTCAAGAAGCTCGGCGACAAAATAAAACAGGGCATGGCTCATAAGAAGGAAACGAACGACGGCGGCAAAGCCTCCGGGCGCAAAGCTTGAAATAAAAAAAAGCGGTCTCACATTTCGAGATCGCTTTTGAATTTTATTTGCTTTCTTCGTGAGCGGCGAAGGCGTTGTGATTGTGAATTGATTCAAAGTTCTCGCACTCAACAGCGAACGCCGATAAATTTTCTACACGCCGCAGAGCCGTCACGACATCGCGCAGAATGTCTTCGACGAACTTGGGATTTTGGTAAGCGGCTTCGGTCACGAACTTTTCGTCTTCGCGTTTAAGGAGCGGGAAAATTTCTGCGGAGCCTTGCGCCTCGATGAGCCGAACAAATTTTCTTACCGACACGTCGTCTGGTTCTTTGAACGTCAACTTAACGCGGCATACGGAACGTTGATTATGCGCTCCGAACTCAGAAATTTCTTTGCTACACGGACAAAGCGACGTGAACGGCACGTTCAAGCCCAAAGTAAATTTCATACGTT
>CAMNLS010000081.1 GCA_946543495.1 uncultured Selenomonadales bacterium
AATCGTTAGGCTCGAAAGGGCGCGGAGGTTCGAGTCCTCTCTGCTCCGCCATAAAGAAAACAAACGCTCTTCGATGGGCGGTTGAAAAAAATCGTCGTGCGGAGTTAATCTGTACGGCGATTTAGAGTTTAAGGAGGAATTTATTAATGGCAAGAATCAACGAGAACTATTTGAAATTGCCGGGTGCTTATCTTTTCTCTGAAGTCGGTAAACGCGCCGCCGCTTATCAAAAAGAAAACCCCGATGCAAAAATTATTCGTCTGGGTATCGGCGATGTTACTCGCCCGTTGCCGCAAGTTTGTATCGACGCAATGAAGAAGGCCGCTGACGAAATGGGGCATGTCGAAACTTTCCGCGGCTATGGTCCCGAACAAGGCTACAGCTTCCTGCGTGATAAGATTACTGACTATAATTATAAACGTCGCGGGCTTGACGTGAGCGCGGACGAAATTTTTATTAGCGACGGTTCCAAATGCGATTGCGGCAACATTCAAGAGATTTTCTCGCTCGACTGCAAGATTGCTCTCGGCGATCCCGTCTACCCTGTCTACAACGATTCAAACGTCATGGCGGGGCGCACGGGCAATATAAAAGCCGACGGACACTTTGAAGGCATCGTCTACTTGCCGTGCACTGCCGAAAATAATTTTGCTCCGACACCGCCCGCCGAAAAGGTCGACATGGTTTATCTTTGCTCGCCGAACAATCCAACGGGCACCACGCTTAGTAAAGCCTCGCTTGAATCTTGGGTTGCCTATGCCAAAGAAAATGACGCCGTGATTCTTTATGACGCCGCCTATGCCGCTTACATCACCGAACCCGACGTTCCGCGTTCGATTTACGAGATTGAAGGCGCACGCGACGTAGCGATTGAGTTCCGCTCCTTCAGCAAGACGGCAGGTTTCACGGGCACTCGTTGCGGTTATATCGTTATCCCCGAAGGCTTGACGGGTACCACGTCAACGGGCGAACGCGTTCCGTTTAAAAAGCTTTGGGCACGTCGTCACACTACGAAATTCAACGGCACGAGCTACATCACTCAGCGCGGAGCCGAAGCGATTTACTCCGACGAAGGTCAAGCGCAAGTCAAAGAGCTTGTCACCTATTATCTTGAGAATGCAAGAATCATTCGCGAAAGCTTATCGGCGGCGGGCTTGACGACTTATGGCGGCGTCAACGCGCCTTATATCTGGTTGAAGACGCCCGACGATATTCCGTCGAGCTGGGATTTCTTTGATAAGCTCCTGCGCGAAAAACACATCATCGGGACGCCCGGCGCAGGCTTTGGTCCTTGCGGCGAAGGTTATCTGCGTCTAACGAGCTTCAACAGCCGCGAAAATACAATCGAGGCTTGCGAACGTCTCAAAAGTTTTAAATGATTAATGCGGCTTTAACAAAGGTATGATAAATTTCGGAAAAAGGAGAGTGATGAAAATGAAGGTGCCAAAAATTTTCTCGGCAATCGCGGCGGCAGTGATTCTGTTTGCGACGAGTAGCGGAACTTCGGCGGCGACAAGCGCGAATAATTTTGTCGAAGGCGTTGACTGGAAGAATCAAGTTATCACAGTGACGGGCGAGGGCGTCGCTCCTGCTAATGCCGTCAATTACACGCAGGCAAAAGGCTTAGCGTCCAAAGCCGCGCAGGCTGATGCTTATCGTAAGCTCGGCGAAATTATTAATGGTGTGCGCGTCGAAGGCGAAACTACCGTCGAGAAAATGCTGACGACTTACGACCGAGTTCAAATGAAAGTCGAAGCAACGATTAAGGGCGCAAAGGTCATTAACGAAACGTTTTTAAGCGATGGCGGCTATCGTGTGACAATGCAAGTGCCGCTGTTCGGTGTGTCGAATTCATTGGCGAGCGCGGTTCTTGAAAGACCTAATGCACTTGAGCCTTTCCCCAATCCTGTCATCGAAGTCGCTCCCAGTTCCGTGCCTTATACCTCAGCAACGCCCATACAACAAAGAATCGAAGCTACATCAAGGGGAACAGGCAACGCGGGAAGTTACATCCCCGCGCCGACAATGCCAACGACACCTTATAAGCCGCCGCTCTCAAGAATGGCAGTTCCGTCACTCGACACGATTATTTTACAGAAGATGCAGTCAGATACACTCTCAATGCAGGCGACGACTTATCAGCCTTATCAAACTTCGCCAACGACTTATAACAACTCAACGGCTACTCAACCTGTAAGAAAGTCCGTTGCGGAATATGCGTCAATGGCTGAAGGTGATTACACCGGTTTAATCGTCGACTGCCGCGGGCTTGAGCTTCAACCCGTCATGAGTCCCGTTATCGTGAATTCAAATGGCACGAAGATTTACGGGCACAAAAATCTTGACATCGACAGAGTTATTCGCGAGGGCATGGCAGATTATATTGACGATACCGAAAACGTCGGGCGCGCAGGAACAAATCCGCTTGTCGTTAAGGCGGTCGGCGTGCAGAACTTTAATAGCAATCCTGTTCTTGCCATTCCCGATTCCAATCGCGTTTTGATTGAGAACTATGCTACAAAGTTTCTAAAGGACTTAAAGGTTGTCTTTCTCTTCGACTAAGACTTTACTAATAAAAATTTTCTTCCCGTCAAACGTGGCGGGATTTTTTTTGATAACATCGGAGGTCTTGCAATGAGCTATGAAAGTTTAGTCGGCATGACGAACGCCGTTGAAGAAATCGTCACGGAAAAAAATACTGCGCTGGCTCTTGGTTCAGGGAGCTTAAAAGTTTTCGCGACGCCCGCAATGATTCGACTGATTGAGGAAGCGTCTGCAACGCTCGTTGAAAAAAATCTGCCGCTTGAATCAACGTCCGTCGGCATTTCGCTTAACGTCAAACACACTGCGCCGACGCCAATCGGAATGAAAGTCCGCGCAGAGGTTAAAATTATTTCCGTCGAAGGTCGCAAAATTATCTTTGAGGTCGCCGCTTTCGATGAGCGGGGAGAAATTGGTCGCGGGTCACACGAACGCTTTATCGTCGACAGGAAAAAATTTCAAAGCAAAGCGGACGCTAAATGAGCGCGTTTTTTTTGCCGCAAAGTATTTGACATATCCCTTGACAATCTATAAAATATCTCGGTATACAAGAAAAAGTTTTAGGGGGTGAGTGTTATCGCTATTACAATCGTAGCAGCCATCATTGCAATTATTCTCGGCGCATTCGGCGGTTATGCGGCGCGTAAGAGATCGGCTGAAGCTCAAATCGGTTCAGCTGAAGAAGAAGCACGACGCATCGTCGAAGAGGCGCGGGAAAAATCTAACGCAGAAAAGAAAGAAGCCATTCTTGAAGCTAAAGAAGAAATTCATAGAATGCGGCAGGATCTCGACCGCGACACCAAAGAACGACGCAACGAACTTTCTCGCCAAGAACGCCGCGTAGTACAGAAGGAAGAGAACCTGGATAAGAAGTTGGATTCGCTTGAAAAAAAGGAAGTTCTTCTAAGTAAGAAAGAGGCGCGACTAAATGAGTCGCAAGCACAGCTCGACGCAATGCAGGAAAAGGAAGATGCTGAACTTGAACGCATTGCCGAGCTTAGCCGAGATGAAGCGCGAACCATTCTGATGAATGAAATCGAAGAGGGCTTGAAGCATGATAAAGCACTCCGAATTAAAGAATGTGAAGCGCAAATCCGGGACGAGGCAGACAAGAGAGCACGAGACATCTTAAGCACGGCGATTCAACGTTGCGCAGCAGATCACGTGACGGAAACAACGGTATCAGTCGTGGCACTTCCAAGCGACGACATGAAAGGAAGAATTATTGGACGCGAAGGCAGGAATATTCGCACACTGGAAACTTTGACGGGCATTGATTTAATAATCGACGATACGCCCGAAGCTGTCATCTTGTCGGGCTTTGATCCCGTCAAGCGTGAGATTGCTCGCGTTGCTCTGGAAAAGTTAATTTCAGACGGACGAATTCACCCTGCGCGGATTGAAGAAATGGTCGAAAAGGCAACGCGTGAAGTCGATAACCGCATGAAAGAGGCGGGCGAACAGGCAACCTTCAAAGTCGGCGTTCACGGGATACACCCTGAATTAGTCAAACTCTTAGGGCGGCTGAAATATCGCACAAGCTACGGGCAAAACGTCTTGAATCACTCAATCGAAGTGGCGACGCTGGCGGGCATTATGGCAAGCGAACTCGGCGTCGACGTGAACTTGGCTAAGCGCGCAGGACTTCTTCACGACATAGGCAAGGCAGTTGATCACGAAATCGAAGGACCGCACGTGACGATTGGCGCGGACTTGGCTAAACGCTACCGCGAAAATAAAGTAGTCATCAATGCGATTGCCTCTCATCATGGCGACATTGAAGCGACTTCAGTCGAAGCAGTCTTAGTAGCGGCGGCGGATGCGGTTTCGGCAGCGAGACCCGGCGCACGTCGTGAAAGTTTGGAAATGTATCTCAAGCGGCTCAAGATGTTGGAAGAAATTGCCGAGTCGTTTGAGGGCGTGGAAAGGTGCTTTGCAATTCAGGCGGGCAGAGAGATTCGCGTCATGGTTAAGCCTGATAAAATCGACGACGCGGCGGCAATCACTCTTGCTCATGAT
Organism: uncultured Selenomonadales bacterium; assembly: GCA_946543495.1. Taxonomy (GTDB): domain Bacteria; phylum Bacillota; class Negativicutes; order Selenomonadales; family Selenomonadaceae; genus Quinella. Next base: position 4,561 of record CAMNLS010000081.1, read on the forward strand.
ATAGTTAAGAAGATTGAAAAGGATTTGGACTATCCCGGACAAGTTCGGGCGACCATAATTCGCGAAGTTCGAGTTGTCGACTACGCGAAATAGTTCAATACGTAATGGATGCGTGGTGCGTAATGAATTCTAAAGCTTTACGCATTGCGCATTAAAATTTTCGTTCAGTCAAAGGAGGTTGTAAGCGGTGTTTGATTTTCTGAAGAGAACGAAGAAACCCAATCCCGATGCTAGTCGGTTGTTAGCGTCAATCTTGGTGGTGTTTCCTGTAGTTCAATCAGTAACGTATGATTCAAAAGGCGAGACGCTTGAATTCTCCTTTGCCTTGAATGGAAAATTTACGAAAGACGATTTCGAGAACTTCTTAGCTTACGTGGCGGAGTCTTTAGAGACGTTTCATCATTTGGAAGGGCTTAGCGGCGCAAAAATTGAACTCAACGTTGAGGGCGTATATGGCACTTGCTTTTTAAATGTGCGACGAGATGTGGCAACGCTGACCTGTCGAGAACTGTCACTTTTGACGGATCTGGCGTCAAATTATTTCGGTGAGAATTTGATTGAGGAATACAACGACAACTTCTTCCCAGACGAAGAATATTTGATAGCGCAAGAAAATTATTTGGAGCAGTGCTTAAATAATATGCGTCAAATGCGAGTCGAAGGGCGGCTTGTCGGTGTGCGTGAACATGAACGCGTTGTGGTTTATGCTCGTTAAGCTTTGAGCGAGGTGAAAACTTTTTGCGAGTTTTAATGGTTGGCGATGTTGTCGGCAGAACCGGCAGATATTTTTTTATGGATAAAACACCGGAACTTCGTCAACAGAAAAATATTGACATGGTGATTGTCAACGGCGAGAACGCGGCGCACGGCAATGGCTTGACGCCGAACATTTTCGACGAGTTGATTAAAGGCGGCGCAGATGTCGTCACGACAGGCAATCACGTTTGGGACAATCCAACAGTCTTACGGATTATTGACACGGAACCTTTCCTGATTCGCCCTGCCAATTACCCCGAAGACACGCCCGGTAAGGGCTTTTGTATATTCCCCGTCGGCAGAAAGAAAGTCGGCGTTATTAACATGTCGGGAAGAACGTTTATGTCGCCGCCAATGGACGACCCATTCAGACTTGGCGATAAAATTCTAAAGCAGATTGAAAAAGATTGCGACGTTATCTTGGTTGACTTTCACGCCGAGGCGACGAGTGAGAAGCTTGCCTTTGCCAATTACTTCGACGGACGAGTTATGGCAGTGGTGGGAACGCATACGCACGTTCAGACGGCGGACGAAAAAATTTTACCTAAGGGCACGGCGTATATAACTGACTTGGGCATGGTCGGCGCGGATAATTCTATTTTGGGCGTAGCGATTGAACCCGTGATAAAAAGATTCCTGACGGGTCGTCCGAGCAAATTTGAAGTCGCAGAAGGAGCCGCCGTCTATTGTGCTCTGCTGATTGACATTGACGACAAGACGAATAAAGCCGTTAAAGTTGAACGAATTTTTATTAAGCCATAAATAAAAAGTATTACCCGCCGCGATAAAATATATTAAAATCGGCGGGGCATGTGAAGGATTTAATTTGAGTATGAAGAATTAGTATATAAGACAATTTAGACGCAGAAGGAGCCGCAGCAGGTAGAAAACCACTACAACACCAAAATGCAACAAGGGAGGAGGA
>CAMNLS010000082.1 GCA_946543495.1 uncultured Selenomonadales bacterium
TGTTCTTTGGTCGTGGGCGGGCAATCCTCATCGTAAGTAATCGGACGGTCTTTCAACGCGGCAAGTTCAGCTTTCTCCTCTTCCGTCAAAGGCGGCGGCGGATTCGGCAGAAAGTAAAATACGGTTGCCATAATATCGCCTCCTTTCCTGTTCTGTTGCTTCACGAGCAGAAATTAATCGTATTTTTTCGTCACGGTCAGTATAAATTACGAATAACACATCGTCAACCATACCAATAACTTTCCAGTGTTCTTCATCTATAGAATGTTCTTCGTCATATTCTTCGAGAAGATAAGGGTCGCTGAAAACTCGCGCCGCCGTTTTGAAGTTAATGCCGTGTTTAATCTTGTTAATTTTATTTTTTGCGTCATCCCACTCAAAAAGCCGTCCGTCGATTGAGATATTCATAAGCCTAAATACCTTTTTTGCTCGTCGGTGAGCGTGTCGATTTGAACTCCGATTGATTCAAGCTTGATTTCGGCGATTTTGGAATTGATTTCTTCGGGCATGAGGTAAACTTTCTTCTCAAGGCGGCTGTGATTGTGCAAAATGTGCGCCGCGCTGAAAAATTGCACTGCAAAACTTAAATCCATGATTTCTGCGGGGTGACCGTCGCCCGAAGCCAAATTTACCAGCCGACCTTCCGCCAAAAGATAAATTTTGCGTCCGTCGGGCTGTAAAAACTCTTCAACGTTCTTGCGGACAGTTTTTCTGCTGACGGATTGCGATTCAAGCTGTGGAATGTTAATTTCAACGTCAAAATGCCCCGCATTAGCCAACATCGCGCCGTTTTTCATCAAAGGATAGTGTTCGCCGGTGATAACGTCCTTATCGCCCGTCAAAGTCAGGAAAATATCGCCGATTTTAGCCGCCTCGCTCATTTTCATGACTCTAAAGCCGTCAAAAACCGCCTCAATCGCTTTAATCGGATCAACTTCGGTAATAATGACATTTGCGCCCAAACCGCGCGCTCGCATGGCTCCACCCTTGCCGCACCAGCCGTAACCCGCGATAACGACATTTTTTCCCGCGATAACAAGATTTGTCGTGCGCATAATGCCATCCCACGTCGATTGACCCGTTCCGTAGCGATTATCGAACAAAAATTTGCAATAAGCGTCGTTTGCGGCGATCATCGGGTATTCAAGCTTATTTTGACGCTCCAAAGCCTTCAAACGCAGTACACCGGTCGTAGTTTCCTCAGATCCGCCGATAATTTTGCTTAAAACGTCGCGTCGGGCGGTGTGAATGAGTTCGGTGAAGTCTCCGCCGTCGTCAATGTAAATTTCGGGCGAAAAATCTGCCGCACGGTTCAAAAAATCGTTATATTCGTCTTGAGAGCAGCCGTGAACGGCAAAAACGGTGATTCCGTCCTCAACGAGAGCCGCCGCAACGTCATCTTGCGTGGAAAGCGGATTGGAACCGGTGATAACGACATCTGCGCCTGCATTTTTGAAAACTTTTGCCATATAAGCGGTTTTAGCCTCCAAATGAAGCGTGATAGACAATTTTTTCCCCGCGAAAGGCTTAGATTGGGAAAATTCTCTGTCGATTGCGCTCATGACGGGCATAAAATTCTTAACCCATTCGATTTTAGCGTGTCCGCTCGGTGCAAGCGACATATCTTTAACGATTGACTGCATAAAAATTCCTCCTTAGATAAAAAATCCCCGCGAATTGCGAGGAAAACTGTTTTTACTGATTAAGTTTCATTAAATTGCCGCGAACAATCGTTGCAACGACTTTTCCTCTGAATTTTCGCCCGATAAACGGTGAATGACTGCCTTTAGTGTAAAAATTCTTCGCGTCGACAGTCCAAACGAGTTCGGGGTCAATAATTGTCACGTCAGCGGGCGAATTTATCGATAAAGTTCCCGAATCAAGCCCGAAAATCTGCGCGGGCTTGCAAGTCATCTTAGAAATCAGCGTTTTCAAGTCGATTTTGCCCGTATGATAAAGTTCGGTGAACAAAACGCCGATACTCGTCTCCAAACCGGGAAAACCGCTCGGCGCGTAGATAAATTCGCGGTCTTTTTCCTCAAAAGCGTGCGGAGAGTGGTCAGTGACGATAATATCAATGGTTCCGTCGATTAAACCGGCTAAACAGGCGTCGCAATCTTTTTTTGTGCGGAGCGGCGGATTAATTTTGGTTGAGGCGTCGGAAGGATTAACTAAATCGTCCGTCATAGTCAAATGTTGGGGCGTAACCTCTGCCGTGACGTTAATTCCGCGTTTTTTTGCGTCGCGAACGATTTCAACGGCTCTTTTCGAGCTTATATGCGCAATATGGACTTTTCCGCCTGTATATTCGGCTAAAAGCACGTCGCGAGCAACCGCAATGTCTTCAGCGACCGTCGGACGCCCTTTCAAGCCGAGAATCGCGGAATTTTTCCCTTCATTCATGACGCCGCCCTTAACAAGTGAAGTTTCTTCCTCGTGACAGATAATAATTTTGCCTGTATCGTGCAAATAATCGAGTGCGTTAAGAAAAATCTTCGCGTTGTCGTCAAAATGTCCGTCATCGCTGAAAGCAACGGCTCCTGCGTCAATCATATCGCGCATTTCGGCTAATTCCTGTCCGTTTTGCCCTTTAGTGACGGCTCCGATGATTTTTATGTTGATAAGTCCGACATCTTCGGCACGATTGACCATTGAGCGAACCAAAGCCGCATTATCGACGACTGGAGAGGTATTTGGCATGGTTGCAACCGTCGTGAATCCTCCGGCGACCGCCGCCTTTGAACCGCTCAAAAAATCTTCCTTAGATTCTTGTCCCGGCTCGCGAAAATGGACGTGCATATCGATTAAACCGGGCGTCACGATTTTTCCCGCCGCGTTGTACTCGAAATCGGCTGAAGCTTTTATATCAGGCTCAACGGCGGCAATTTTCCCGTCAACAATCAACACGTCCGCCACGCCGTCAAAATTATTGGCAGGGTCAATGACACGTCCGCCGCGAATGATGATTGACTTAAATTTATTTTGGAACTGCCACGTCTGATTTATCATGCCGTACCTCCATTCAAGTTGGCAACCAGTTCCGCCAGATAAGCTTGCGCCGCTTTGTAATCCGCCGCTAAGTTGCCGCTGTCGAAGGTCGCCAAAGTTACAAAGCAATCCGAGTAATCAGTCTTAGGGGTGCCTGAATCTTTGTTGAGTTCAGCTTTGACCCTTACGACTGTATGATTGTCAGTATATGAAGCGTTATCCTCTTCGAGATACATTGTCCTTACGAACGCGCTATTGATAATAATTGTGCCGTCTTGGCTAATGATGAATTTCATTTTGCTCCTCCGTTTAATGTCAAGTCGAGTAACGCCATGCGAACCGCCACGCCGTTTTGAACTTGCTCTTGAATCGCTGACCGGTCGCAGTAAGTTACCTCCGACGAAATTTCCAAGCCTTTATTCTGCGGACCAGGGTGAAGAATTAACACGTCGTCTTTAGCGAGGCTCAAGCGTTCGTCGTTTATACCGAAGACCTGCGCATATTCTCTGGTTGACGGGAAAAGTCCTGCTTGCTGTCGTTCGAGCTGTATGCGCAGAACATTTATCACGTCGGCGTTTTTAATCGCGTCTTCAAGTTGCTCATGAATCGTCACGCCGTCGAACGCAAAAAATCTAGGCAACAGCGTCTTTGGCCCTGCCAAGTGAACTTCAATGCCGACTTTAGTCATCGCATAAACGTCCGAACGCGCAACGCGGCTATGCAGAATATCTCCGACGATAGCGACCTTGAGACCGGCAAGGCGTCCTTTGTGCTGTTCAATCGTGAACAAGTCAAGCAGTGCTTGCGAGGGGTGCGCGTGTGCGCCGTCTCCAGCGTTGATAATCACGGGCTTAACGACACGGCTTGCAAAGTCCGCCGCGCCCTCTGCCTTATGCCTCATGACGATTGCATCGACGCCCATAGCCTCAATCGTCCGCAAAGTGTCACGAAGACTTTCGCCCTTAACAATGGAACTCGTGCCGCTGTTAATGCTCACAACGTCCGCGCCAAGATACTTGCCCGCAAGCTCAAAAGAAGTCCGCGTCCGTGTCGACGGCTCATAGAAAAGATTGACAATCGACTTGCCGCGCAGATTAGATAATTTCTTGTCGCTGCCGCGTCGAACAACTTGCTTCATCTTATACGCCGTGTCGAGGACAAGCCGAATCTCCTCCGCCGAAAAACTTTCCATAGCGATAATACTTTTTCCTAACAAATTCACAGCCCCCCAATTCAATTAGGAATTTGAAATTATCATTTCCCATTCCTAATTTCTAATTCCTCATTGTTAAAACGCCTCCGATGATTAAGGCGAGCGCGGGCATTGCTCCCCATAGAATTACCGTGACTGCCGCATAAAAGTTACTGCTCATGGCAAAGCGGCGGCGTTAGCAATCGGCCAGAAAATCAACGTCGCCTTTCCTTTGACAAGCTCCAATGGAACAAAGCCCACGTCAGGGAAGCGCGAGTCTAAAGAATTGCGCCGATTATCTCCGCACACAAACAAAGTACCTTCGGGCACAGTCTGCTTAGGATATTCGGTGCGCGTCTTCTCGGCAATGTAATCCTCATTGAGAATTGCATCGTTTACCAAAACATGCCCGTCCTTAATCTCAATCGTGTCGCCGCCGACGGCAATCACTCGTTTAATAAAATCGCGGCTGTGGTCTCGCGGATAGCGGAAGATGACAACCTCACCTTTAAGCGGGTCGCGCCAATGATAAATGAACTTGTTGACGACAAGCCGCTCGCCGTCCTGCAACGTCGGTTGCATACTCGGTCCGTCGACAACATACAGCTCCACGATAAAATAACGAATCAACAACGCGACAACGATAGCCGACATGATTGAAACTATCCAACTCTTTACTTCTTCACCAATGACTGAACTCATTAGAAAATCTCCTTTGATACTGTTTGGAAATTTTTATTCTTCCAATGCCGCCGTTTTCCTGCCGCGCTAAGCTCACAACGTCTGCTGATAAATTTTCCCGTCGAAATTATCTTTGAAGTCGTCTTCGTATCCGACGGCGTATTCAATCTGATTCGGCGCGACTTTGCGAATGTAAATGCCAATGTCCTCATCGTCGCTGGTGTCTTCGTCGTCAAGTATGCAATGAATCATCTTAACCTGCGCGGCGGGCAAGTCGCCTTTCAAAGCACGCGGCTCCGTCGTGTAATAAAGTTCAAATTCTGGCTCATCGGCGAACGTGAAGTAAGTCCACGCACCATAGCCGACTTCGCGCCCGATTATCACAGTGAATGTATTGCCGTCATTGCCCGCGTCACCGAGGAAGTACGGGAAAATCATTTCGTCGTTAGCGTCGACGTTGCGATTGATAATCTTAATGTCCTTGCCGCCGCGTCGACAGCGAATCAGTCCGAACGCTACACCCGTCTTGCCTGTGCGTTGCCTGTCCAGCTCCATGACATCTATTGCGGGCGCAGTCTTTTTATCGTCGGCAATAATTTCCTTAGCCTTCGTAATGAAATCATTCGTAGCAAAATAGAAACTAGCAATCTTGCCGTCACGTTGTGGCGAGTCAGGTAACTTCGCGACGCTAATCATGTCATCCGCTTGGTCGGTGAGACGCTTTGCTTCTTTGGCAAGATTTTTATCGTAATAGTCGATTGCTTCGGTTAGCTCTGATAAATGGTCGGCAAGCGGCTTCAAGTCGTCAAGGAATGTTTTATTGTAGGAGGAAATCTTATTCACGTCTTCGGCAATATTATCAATTAGTGCAAGGAGCGTTTCATCACTGGCGGGCGTCTCGAAACCGAGCGGCATGTGCAAAATAAATTCGCCGTCCTCGCTGGCAATGAACTCGTCGAAAATTTTCTTAACCAACGGCGAACGGCACGAATTGCCCGCAAGGAAAATGTGTATCGGCGAAACGTCTTTGCCCTCGAAGGCACTTCTAAGCGACTGGAAGAAGTTCACGACGCCTTCACGTATCCGCCGCTCAATCAGCCTGTCTAACTTCTCCGCGTCAATCTTCAACGTGACGGACACTGACTCTTTAGCGAATAGCTTTAATGGCAAGGCGTCTTCCGTCAACTTACTGCGGTCGGTGTTCTCCCAAATCGGACGCAATGCCTCGGCAAGTATCCGATTGTTCATGTGCGCCGCTGAATCTTTCGTGCGACTAACTAAAGTCTCTGCACCCGCGAAGAATTTACAGCCTGCCGGCAATGCAAACGGAATTTTCTTATCGCGC
>CAMNLS010000083.1 GCA_946543495.1 uncultured Selenomonadales bacterium
ACCAACGAATGCCAGATTCAGAGTCTGGTGCCTTACCAACTTGGCGATACCCCTTTGGTAAAACCGTTGTCATTTATACCACACGGCGTTTGCTTTGTCAACCAGATTATTTCTTGTCTTTGTCCTTCTTATCTTTCTTGTCTTTCTTGTCCTTTATGTTGTCCTTGAAGCTGGCGACGGAGCCGCGATAGGTATCAATAAACATTCTATCTTCAAGGTTTGAACTTATCAGCTGAATGCTTATGCAACGACCTTCAGGCGTGCGGAAGAAAGTATAGACGTATTGTTTATCGGCAACGAATTGTCCTTCAACCTCGCCCGTTTCCTGATTAAGAACATCAATTTTGTCTGCAGTGACGGCAACGACACCTTTATTTTTCTTAGTGATGTTCACAAGGTCGGCGCGAGCAAATCCGTTATTCTTTTTAAGCGCACCTAAATAATCGCCGATAGCCGCTGTGGTACCCTTGTTGAAGTCGGGAACTTCCTTAGTATCGAAGGCGTCGACTTGAATGATATAGCCGTAGAGCACTTCAAAGCCCTCGTTGGCAAAGACAAGCATCTCGCCATGTTTATCCGTTTCTTGCCAAGGATTTTGAACGACAGCAATAGGTTTAATCGGGCAAGTGATTGAGAATTTAAAATCCTCGCTCGTATAAACGTAAGGTTCGTCGGGAGTTTCGGCTTCAGGCTCGGCAGTCTCCTCGGCGAAGACCGTAGCCGTTAGAATCATCATAAACAATGCAGTTAGGAAAAAAAATTTACGCAACGCCGTTCACCTCATTTGAATTTTTTCTGACGTATTGTATCTTATCTGAAAAAAATATGCAAGGTTTTAATTGAATTATAAGCTAGGATAAAAAATAATCCATAGCTGAACCTATCTTATATGTCTTTTGCCAAATGACTAACTTTTACGGCTTATGCCACTCAATCATATCATCTGGCAGATTGAATAGCCGCAAGATTTTGTTGACGATATGACTTACCTGCGCTTTCAAGTCGGGCGGCGTGTTATAAAACGTCATGACGGGCGGCATGATGATTGCTCCGCAGTCGGCAAGCTCTTTCATGTTGCGCAGATGAATTCGACTGAACGGCATTTCACGCGGCACGAGTAGTAGCTTGCGACTTTCTTTAATGCACACGTCAGCCGCCCTTAGCAAAAGATTTTCGCAGTAGCCCGACGCAATGCCCGCAAGCGTCTTCATTGTGCACGGGACGATAATCATTCCGTCAACGAGAAAACTTCCGCTTGCAATCGACGCGTCCATTTGATTCACGTCGTAGACGCAATCGGCAAGGCGGCGTATTTCGAATATGTCAAAGTTTGTTTCGTCGCGTATAGTGAGTTCCGCGCCTTCGGTTATGATTAAATGCGTCTCGACGGATTCAATCTCCTTGAGCCGTCTCAACAGTTCGACGGCAATCACGACGCCGCTTGCACCCGTCATGCCTACAATCAATCGCATTACTAACACCTCATGTTTAAAGATAGAAAGATGAAAAGATAGAAAGATGTTCACTTTCTATCTTATAACCTTATAACCTTATAATTTTATAACCTTATAATCTTACCACTTACCACTAACCAGATAGCCTCGCGGCGTTATCATGAAATCTTCTTTGACAAAAGTTTGAGAGTTGCCGATTATCACAAGCGAAAACATGTTGACTTCCTCTTGAATAAAACTTTCTAACGTCGAGATAATTTTTGATTCGCCGTCACGTCCCGCGTTAGTCACTATGCCGACGGGCGTATTTTTTTCGCGGAACTCCAGCAAGATTTTTTGAACTTCGGCGAGTTGAGTAATGCGGCGTTTGCTTTTAGGGTTATATAGGGCGATGACGAAATCTCCTTGAGCCGCCGAGCGCACGCGCCTTTTGATGAGCTTCCACGGCGTCATTAAATCACTTAAACTTATAATTGCAAAATCATTCATGAGAGGCGCACCCAAAATCGCCGCCGCCGCGTTGACTGCCGAGACGCCCGCGATAATTTCAAATTGCGGACGCTTGTCCTTAGGCAAGTCCAAAATCATTTCAAGGACGAGACCCGCCATGCCATAAACTCCCGCGTCGCCGCTCGATACAACTGCCACGTCACGACCGTTTAAAGCCTCATCGATTGACAGTTGACAGCGTTCGACTTCCTGCATCATCGCTCGCCCGATTATCTTTTTACCGCTAAGAATCTTTTCAATGAGCTTGATATAAGTGTTGTAGCCCGCGACGACTTCGACTGATTCAATCGCCCGACGTGCTCGCGGCGTCATCTCGTCTAAGCCGCCTGGTCCTATCCCGACGACAAAAATTTTACTCATTCTAATCAATTACCACCTTCCTCGCCCCGACGAATCGCGGCTTCCAATATTCGTTGTCGAGGCTGTCAATCCTCACGCCGTGACTTGACGCGTGAAGAAATTTTCCGTCGCCGATATAAATCCCGCAATGTGAAACTCCCGCTGTATATGTCGTGAAGAAAACTAAATCGCCCATCATCAGTTGATTAGGCTTAGCCGCCTTGCCGAGTTTATATTGTTCATCAGCGAGGCGCGGAATCGTCACGCCGTGCATTTTGAAGACGTATTGCACTAAGCCCGAACAATCAAAGCCCTTAGGGGTTGTGCCGCCGAAAACGTAGGGAACGCCCATAAAAGTTTGCGCCGTCGAAACGATTTGCCTACCTTGACTTCCACTTATAAAAGTCTTTCCGAAGGTTGGTTGCGTTACTTGATTAGATGGTTGCGCAATCTGATTGGAAGGCTTTGTGATTTGGTTGCCTGTGTCCACGTTCGGCGCGGTGACCTTGGGCACAGGCAGTCGCCGTCCTTTTTTTTCTTTAGCCTTCTTCAACGCACGCCACGTAACATTTGTGACAACGCCCGTGACGCTTATCTTGTTATCTTTTTGAAAGGCGGAGACGGCTCGTTCCGTTTCGGTGCCATAAATGCCGTCAAGCTCGGTGATGTCGTAGCCGATGAGGTAAAGTTTCTTCTGCAAGGTTAAAACGTCATTGCCGCGAGAGTTTCGGGAGAGTGTCGGCGAAGCTAAAGCCGTGCCGCTTAGCAACATTAGGATTGTAGCGGCGGTTACTGCTGTTTTAAACTTCATCGCATCAACCTCCAGTATTTAATTCAAGGAAGTTAAATGAACTTAAACGAAAACCTCTGGTCTGGCTTGAGATAGCCCGTTAAGAAAATTTCTTCGTCTACAATGTGCGCCGCGATATTAACGCGCCCGTCGGCTGGCAACACATCTTGTATTATTTGAACTTCGCCCGCATATCGACCGAAGTTTTCGTTGTCAATCGTCACGTCTCCGAAACTGCGTTGAATCGACGGTTCCTCAGGAGGAATACTTTCGTTGGTTTCTTTAAGGTATTGGCGACCTTCAATCGCGCGAATCACGGACTTTGCGACATCAGCGCGGCGCGTAAATTGGCGGCTAAGAATTTCCGTCGTTATCAAGTCATTGCTTAGAAGTTGCGCGTGGAAGATGACTTCATCGCTTTGAATCGCCGCGACGGCTTGCAGTTCTTCATAAGTAGGTTGCCCGTCGCCGATGATTATAAAGTCGACGCCAAGAGCCGCCATGAATCTTGCCGATAAGTCCGTAGAAAAATTCCTACAGTCTTCAACAGTGGGCAGACCTTCGCGCAGGGGAAGTCGCCGCTTGCCCTTCTTGCTTGGAACAAATGCGCCGACCTCAATTCCTAAGTCGTGAAGGATTCGATTTTGGTTGTCGAAAAAATAAGTGTCCAGCCCTGTCCACGGATGCGGATAAAAATTGTGGAGCGCGGTAATGTTGTTAAAGTTCGCGCCGAGTTCAAGCAGGTTATCCAAAACTTCTACGGTGATAGTTGAGGCGTTAAGCTGAATCTTGCGGCGGTGGCTAAGGTCTGTGATTTGCTGAGTAGTGAAGTCGTCATCAAGGCGTAGAATTATTCCTTCCATGTCGTATTGCGAAAAATTTTGGGAATTCACGTCGAGGATAATTTCAAAGCCGTTAATGACGGCGGTTGCTAAAATGTCCTCAAAGTCTTCCTGAAAAGTTTCAGCCGCTGACGTTTCGGGAATCTGCACAGAAGTAAACAGACGTTTGAAGCCCAGAGCCGCCGCCGTCTCAATCAGCGAAAGATTTGCTTCGCTGTCGTAGTCTAGCCCTGCATAAATCGATATTCCGTTCTGCATAACAAAATCTCCTTTGGCGGGAAAAATTTATTGCGTGCTAATCATAGCGTTAATTCGTTTGATACGGTCACGAAGTTTATCGTTAGTCGCCTGCACACAGACCATTAAATTGCCGCGCACCTTGCCAATTTTAATCATTGCCGCAGTCGTCAACATGTTGAGAATCATTTTGGTAGCGGTGCCCGCCTTCATGCGTGTAGAACCTGTTAGAGCCTCCGCGCCGGTGATTGGAGTTATCGCAATGTCGACGACCTTAGCCAATGCAGAATTTTCTACGCACGAGACGCCGACGGTTATTGCGCCAAGCCTTTTAGCGAAGTCGACGCCGCCCAAGACGTAAGGCGTTCTTCCCGATGCCGTGATTCCAACGAGCACATCAGCCGCGCAGAAATTCTTTTTAGTCAAGTCTTCAGCGGCAAGATTAAAATTATCTTCCGCGCCTTCGACAGCACGAATCAACGCGCCCGCGCCGCCCGCGATTAGACCTTGAACCATTTCGGGCTTAACACCAAAAGTCGGCGGACATTCGGAAGCGTCTAATACTCCGAGTCGTCCGGAAGTTCCCGCGCCTATGTAAAACAATCTGCCGCCGCGTGAAAAACTTTCGGCAATGGCGTCGACTGCACGAGCGACTTCAGGCAAGACTTGTTCGACAGCCAACGCAACTTTTTTATCTTCGTCATTGATGAGCTTGACCATTTCAAGCGTCGTGCATTCGTCAATGTGAGCCGTCGCGGGATTTATCTTTTCCGTTGTCAGTGTAGAAAAATTTTCCATATCAATACCTCAAGGAATAAAAATCCAGTCGGCAATTTCGGGATTGCCTTCGGATATGTCTTCTTTAAAACGATGAAGCGGCGCGAAAATCGGCGAGCCTTCCAATCTAAGTCGGAACCTAAGCAACGTATGCGAATTACTCCCGCGAACTGGAATTCTAGTTAGAACGTAGCTGTTTGAATCATTGACGGCAAGCCCGTAGTCTTCAATGAATCCTGCGCGGAATCCAACTTCTTTAGACGTGTCCTCAGCGTCGAGAGTGTATTTGCCTTCAGGGTAAGCGATGAACTTCGCGGGCTTTTTAAGATACCATTCAATCGCTTGCTTCGAGCCGTAAATTTCATTCCAGAGCTTGTCGCCCTTTAACTTCGTCAAATCCTTATAACTCATGGTGTGGCTTTCAAAGTCCATATAGCCGCCCGCCTGCAACGCACGCACAAAATCCCACGACAGATAATCTTTCATGCCGATATGATCCGTCACGATGAATATCGTCGCCCGCATGTTGTACTTCTGCAAAAGTGGGAAGACGTTCTTATAAATATCCTCGTGCCCGTCGTCGAAGGTCAACACAATCGGCTTAGGCGGCAGGGTCTTTCCGCTCTTCCATGCGTCAATTAAGTCGTCGGGCGCAATGACACGATAGCCATTATCGACCAGATATTTTAACTGCGCTTCAAAGTCCGCAACCTTAAGCGTAGTCGGATTAGTATCGGTGTCGCTGATTCGATGATAAACTAAAATCGGTACGCCGTCTTTCGCCCGCACAAACAGCCAGAAAATAAATCCCGCTACTGCCAATAGGAGCACAACCATCACTGCCAAAAATTTCTTCATGAGCTCGCGCTCCTTTCATTATAATTTCAGTAAATATATAACAAGCAGCGGGCAGTGTCAAGGAAGAAACAAATTTACCATTTTACCTTGTAGGTCTTTTTGCAAGGGATACAAGGGCTGGCGTCTTTGCTCTCTACCAACTGCAAAAAATTTGCGAGAGCAATACGCCTTGTCTGCCATAACGATTGTGTCGGTAATAACAATTTCTTCCAGCAATGCCCAATAATTATTTTATCACCTTTTGTCCACAGTACCTAAAAATGCTTTTATCTGAAAATTGATTTCCGTGGAGAAACGCCGATTAACGCTTGACAGAAAATTTTTCGCATGATAGTATTGCACGCGTTGTGGAGGAGTGTCCGAGCGGTTGAAGGTGCTTGACTCGAAATC